>JAVHSB010000139.1:0-1189 GCA_036171955.1 Sideroxydans sp. | reverse complement strand
TGGCGGTCGCGCCGCACGCTTCTTTCTTCAGCATCGGATGCGGCATGCAGAGGAAGGAATTGACGGCGAGCGTCACCGGCCGGGTCACGCCTTTCACGGTCAGGTCACCTTCGACTGCAACGATCTTGTCGCCCTCGAATTTGATTTTGTTCGACTTGTAAGTGATGGTCGGGAACATTTCGGTATCGAACAGATCGGCGGCCTGGATGTGCTCGTTGAACAATGCCGATCCGGTGTTGACCGATTTGGCGTCGATCACGATATCCACCGTCCCTGTTTTGGCCGCGCGGTCGAGGGTAATCGTGCCGGAGGTCTTGTCGAAACGGCTCAACTGGATGGAATAACCAAGGTGGCTGTATTCGAAACGCGGCATGGAATGCGTGGGTTCGATGGCATACGTTTCCGGAGCGGCGGCGGCGACGGATGCGATCGAAGCGGCAAAGGTCAGTGCGATGAGTCTTTTCATGATGTTCTCCTGTGGTGGGTTGGGTGTTACTTCTTTTCGGTTGCTGCGGTTAAGACGAAATGGAACTTGATTTGTATCTCGTTGGCGACGGTGCCGAGATCCGCCCACACCCCCTCGCCGATGTTGTAGTCCAGACGTTTGATGGTGAACGCGCCATCGAACAGGCCGCGCGCGCCACTGGCCTGAAAGGTGAAGGGTGCGACGACTTCCAGCGCCTTGCCTTTGAGGGTGAGTTTGCCGACAGCTTCATAACGATTTCCGCCCAATGCCTTGACGCCGGTCGAAACGAAACTTGCCGTCGGAAAGACCGCGCTGTCGAACCACGGTTTTTTCTTCACTTCATCGTTGCCATCGTCCGAGCCGGTGTCGATGCTGGCGAGATCGATGTCGATGCGCGCGTGCGCCTTGTCCGGGTGCGCCGGGTCGAAAGTGGTCTGCGCCGTGAAGTGCACAAACCCGCCTTCCAGCGGCACGCCCATCTGGCGGTAGGCGAAGCTCACGCTGCTTGCGCCGGCTTGCACCTGGTTGAATTCGATTGCGGCAGCGTTGCCGCTCGCCAGTGCAACCCCCAACAACGCGATTTGAAGTAGCGATTTCATTTTGCAATCCCCTGCGGCAACATGCGTTCCAGAATCCGGTCGTGGTCGATGAATTTGTGTTTGATGACCGCCGCGATGTGCATGCCCACCAGCAGGAACAAGGCCAGGTTCAGCCCCTGATGCA
>JAVHSB010000138.1:0-3186 GCA_036171955.1 Sideroxydans sp. | reverse complement strand
GCAAGTCGGCTTCCGCTCCATCGGCAGAACAGCGCTACAGCATGGTGCAGGAGGCTGCTTACTTCCTGGCGCAGCAGAACGGATTCAAGGGCGGCGCGATGGACTACTGGATCGCCGCTGAAGCCCAGATCAAACTGCTGCTGTCGGACAAAAAATAACCGGCGCCAGCGCCGGCATCCCTACGCAGTGCCCCCCACGGTGAGGCCGTCGATACGCACGGTCGGCTGACCCACGCCGACCGGCACGCTCTGCCCTTCCTTGCCGCAGGTCCCGACACCGGGATCGAGCGCCATGTCGTTGCCGATCATGCTGACACGGGTGAGCGCCTCCGGACCGTTGCCGATCAGGGTCGCGCCTTTGACCGGATAGGTGATCCGGCCGTCCTCGATCATGTACGCCTCGGTGGTGGAAAACACGAACTTGCCGCTGGTGATGTCGACCTGGCCACCGCCGAAGTTGGCCGCATACAGGCCGTGCTTGACCGAGGCGATGATCTCCTGCGGTGTCTTGTCGCCGTTCAGCATCATGGTATTGGTCATGCGCGGGATCGGCAGATGTGCGAACGATTCGCGCCGCGCATTGCCGGTGACCGCCATCCCCATCAGGCGCGCATTCAGACTGTCCTGCAGGTAGCCGCAGAGGATGCCGTTTTCGATCAGCACGGTGCGCTGCGTCGGATTGCCCTCGTCGTCCATGTTGAGCGAGCCGCGACGGTCGCGGAGGGTGCCGTCGTCCACCACGGTCACTCCCGGCGACGCCACGCGCTGGCCGATCCGCCCGGAAAATGCTGAGCTGCCCTTGCGGTTGAAATCTCCTTCGAGGCCATGCCCGACGGCCTCATGCAGCAAGATGCCGGGCCAGCCGGAACCCAGTACCACCGTCATGTTGCCGGCCGGCGCCGGGCGCGCCTCCAGCGCAACCGTCGCCTGGTGCACCGCCTCCTGCGCGTAGCGCTGCAACACGTCATCGCTGAAATAATCGTAGGCGAAACGTCCGCCGCCACCGGCCGAACCCTGTTCGCGCCGCCCGTTGCTTTCCACGATGACTTGCAGCGAGACGCGCACCAGCGGACGGATATCGCCATTCAGCAGGCCGTCGCCGCGCGCCACCAGCACCTCCTCGTATTCGCCGGACAAGTTCGCCATCACTTGCGTGACGCGCGGATCCAGCGCGCGCGCCATTTTTTCCAGTTTTTCCAGCAGCGCAACTTTTTGCGCGGCATCCAGCGTGGCGATCGGGTCGTGCGGCAGATAGAGCTGGCGCGTCCGCGCCGGATGCAGATGGGCCGCCTTCTGCCGGCCGCCCTGGCGCGCGATGGCGCGTGTTGCCAGCGCCGCTTCTTCCAGCGCCCCCAGGGTGATGTCATCGGAATAGGCGAATGCAGTCTTGTCGCCGCTCACTGCGCGCACGCCGACGCCCTGATCGATATGGAAACTGCCGGATTTGACGATGCCTTCTTCCAGCGCCCAGCTTTCGGCGCGGCTGTACTGGAAATAAAGATCGGCGTAATCGACACGGTGCGCCAGCATCTGGCCGAACACCCGCTGCAGATCGGCCGCGCCGAGACCATGCGCATCGAGCAGCGTGCGCTGCGCCAGTTGCAATGCAGTGCGGCGGCTCATGCCCGGTCGCCGTGGCTGCAGAAGATGGTGCGATGCGACAGTGCGGGCAGACTGGTGCGCAGACTCTTTTGGTATGTCGTGTTGACTTCGGCCATCACCACGCCGGAACCGCGCGGCAATTCGTCGAGGATGCGTCCCCACGGATCGACGATCATGCTGTGGCCGTGCGTCTCGCGGCCGCTCACGTGATAACCGCCCTGTGCCGCGGCGATGACGTAGGACAGGTTCTCGATGGCGCGCGCGCGCACCAGCGGTTCCCAGTGCACCTTGCCGGTGGTGGCGGTAAAGGCGGAAGGCAGCACGATGATGTCGGGGTTGTGCATGGCACGGAAAAGTTCGGGGAAGCGCAGGTCATAGCACACGGCCAGCCCGATTCGTCCGAACGGGCTGTCGATCACCACCACCTGGTCGCCCGCCTCTATCGTTTGCGCCTCGTTGTAGCTTTCGTTGCCCAGGGTGAGATTGAACAGGTGGATCTTGTCGTAACGCGCCACTTGCGCGCCGCTCTCGTCGAACACCAGCAGGCTGTTGCGCACCTTGTTCGGCGACTCGGCCAACAGGGGCAGTGAGCCCATCAGCCAGATCCTGTGCTGGCGCGCCTGTTCCCGCATGAACTGCTGGATCGGCCCCTGCCCCGGCGTTTCGCGCACCTTCACCTTGTCCGTTTCATCCATCCCCATGATGGCGAAGAACTCCGGCAACACCACCAATTTGGCGCCCTGGCTGGCGGCATCGGCGATCAGGCGGCGCGCCTCGTTCAGGTTCCCTTCGACTCTGGGGCCGGACGCCATCTGGATGGCGGCCACCTTGAACGCGTTCTGTTGCGCGGCGATGCGCGACTGGGTTGAATCGAGCGGGGAGGATGACATGATTGCTTTCACAGTTCCTGAAAATTTTATGCGCCTATTCGTCGGGTGACGGCTTGCCCGGGACGATCCGTTCGACCACCGGGTCGGCCCAGCTTCCGCTTACATTGTAGTCAAACGAGACCAGCTTATCGAGCGGATCGCTCAATAATTTGTTGGCCAGCAACACGCCCGCCCCCACCACCGGTCCTGCCGCGAAGGAAAGCAGCGATACATTGTCGCCCAGCGCCGGGAATATGGTCACTTTCAGGTTCTGCGTCTCGCGTTGCAGATCGACCTCCCCGCGCATTGTCACTTTGGCGGCCGCACCGGCCATGGTGAAATCATCCGTCTTGAGCATGCCATGCTCGATCAGCGCCATGCCCGTAATGGCACTGAACTGGAAGCCGGGGCTGAACACGTCGGTGAAATCGAGCGAGATCCGGCGGGGCAGCGATTGCAGACTCAATACCCCGAGCAATTTGGCTGCGCCCGGATCGACTTTCAGGAAGCGGCCCTTGCCGACTTTCACCCGGACCGAGCCGAACAATCCCGGATAGCTGAAAGTCTCCGGCGCGCCATGCCAGGACAAAGAACCCTCCAGCACGCCACCGGCGCCCGCCACACTGCCCGGGTAACCGTAGCGCGCCAGCAATTTTCCGGCATCGGCAAACTCCACCTTCAGATCGATCTGCGTCTCTTCTGCCGCCGTGCGCCAG
>JAVHSB010000137.1:0-3189 GCA_036171955.1 Sideroxydans sp. | reverse complement strand
GCCAAGGACTTCACCACCGAATACGGCAACATCTCCACTGCCAGCATCGGTGCGATCCAGCGCGGCCTGCTGGAACTGTCCAGCCAGGGCGCGGAACAGTTCTTCGGCGAACCGATGTTGAATATCGACGACCTGATGCAGACCGACAAGGGCGCGGGCATGGTCAACATTCTCGCTGCCGACAAACTGATGCAGTCGCCCAAGGTGTATTCGACCTTGCTGTTGTGGCTGCTATCGGAACTGTACGAAAATCTGCCCGAGGCGGGCGACCTGGAGAAACCCAAGCTGGTGTTCTTCTTCGACGAAGCGCACCTGCTGTTCAACGACGCTCCCGCCGCGCTGGTGGACAAGATCGAACAGGTGGTGCGCCTGATCCGCTCCAAGGGTGTGGGCGTGTACTTCATCACGCAGAATCCGGCCGACGTGCCGGACAAGATTCTCGGCCAGCTCGGCAACCGCGTGCAGCACGCACTGCGGGCCTTCTCGGCGCGCGACCAGAAAGCGGTGCGCGCCGCCGCCGAGACCATGCGCGACAACCCGGAACTGGACGAACAGGCCGCCATCACCGAACTCGGCGTGGGCGAGGCGCTGGTCTCGCTGCTCGACGCGAAAGGCACACCGACCATCGTCGAGCGCGCGCTCATCGTGCCGCCGCAGGCGCATATCGGCCCGATCAGCGAAGCCGAGCGCGCGGCCATCATCCAGTCTTCGCTGCTTGCGGGTCATTACGAAAAGACCGTTGACCGCGAATCGGCCTACGAAATCATCAAGGGGCGCGCAGCCGAGAAACAGGGCGAGGCGGAAAAGGCTGCGCCGGTGGCGGAAAGTGCAGGCAGCGGACTCGGCGGCATGCTGGGCGGCCTCTTCGGCGGCGGTAACTCGCGCCGCCAGAGCGTGGGCGAGGCCATGGTAAAGAGCGTGGTACGCACCGTTGGCAACGAGGTCGGACGACAACTGATACGCGGCGTGCTGGGCGGGCTGCTGGGCGGCCGACGCCGCTAGGACGCAGATGGAACAGGTCAGACGGGATTTCGAGGCAGTCGCATCGAAGTGGGACAGCAATCCCACGCGGCTGAAGATCGCGCAGGACGTGGGCGATGCCATCCTGAGCATGGTGCAACTCACGCCGCAGATGGACGTGCTCGATTACGGCTGCGGCACCGGCCTCATCGCCATCCGTTTGCAGCCGCAGGTGCGCTCGGTGTGCGGCGCGGACAGCTCGCCCGCGATGATCGCCGTGCTGCAGGACAAGATAGCCACGCTCAAGCCCGGCAACGTCAGCACGCAACGGGTTGATTTCGAACGCGGCGCGCATGCCGTCGGACAGTACGACCTGATCGTGAGCAGCATGGTGACCCACCACATCCCGGACACCGCCGCGCTGTTGCGAGAGTGGAAACGACTGCTCCGGCCGCGCGGCCAGATCGCTTTCGCCGACCTCGACAGCGAGGACGGTGCATTCCACGGCGACAACACCGGCGTGTTCCATCTCGGCTTCGACCGCACCGCCCTGCGCAAGCTGCTGCTCGCCGCAGGCTACACCGACGTGCGCGACACGACCGCGACCATGGTGCGCAAGGAAGTGGAGGGCAAGACGCGCGAATTCCCCATCTTTCTGATTGTGGCGCACAAGCCATAGATGGACGCGCTGCACAGCCTCCGCTCCCGCCTGCGCGCACTCGCATCACCCGAGACCGCAGCCGGCGCGCAACGCTTCTTCAAGACTGGGGCGGGACAGTACGGCGCGGGCGATGTGTTCCTCGGCATCAGGGTGCCGCTGCTGCGCGCGCTGGCCGGACGGCAACGCGACACAACGCTCGCCACCATCGCAGCATTGCTCGCATCGGAATATCACGAGGAGCGCCTGTTCGCCTTGCTATTGCTGATACAGTTCTATCAGCGTGCCGACGCGAAGGGGCGGCAGGCTGCCTACGATTGCTATCTCGGCAACACGGCGCGCATCAACAACTGGGATCTGGTGGATGTTTCCGCACCGCATATCGTCGGGCGCCATCTCGAGCTGCGCCCGCGCGCGATCCTGCGCAAACTCGCGCAATCGGGTCTGCTGTGGGAACGGCGCATCGCCATCGTCGCCACGCTGCATTTCATCCGCCGCGACGAATTCGCCGACACACTCGCAGTCGCCGCGATGCTGCTCGAAGATCCGCACGACCTGATCCACAAGGCCACGGGCTGGATGCTGCGCGAAGTCGGCAAGCGCGACGCCGCCGTGCTCGAAAGTTTCCTCGGTGCGCACCACGCCGCCATGCCGCGCACCATGCTGCGCTATGCGATCGAGCGCCTGCCACCCGAAAGGCGGCGGCATTACCTGCAGGGCAAGCGCGGCCTTGCTTGATTCCGCAGGCCGCTTTCTATACAGTTCCACAAAAATCAAGGGCAAACACACCTAACCATGTCCGCCTTCAGGGTGCTTCAGTTCAACATGCAGTTCGGCCAGATCTGGGATGACGCTTATCCCGATCTGGCGCCGGTCGATCTCGAACAGACCATTGCCGCGATCAAGGCAATCGATGCGGACATCATCCTGCTGCAGGAAGTCGAACATGCGGAGCCGGGCGGCGCACAGATCAATCCGCCCCCGAACTACACCCGATTGAAAGCCGCGCTGCCGGGCTACGACAGTTATTTCTGTTATCCAAAACCGGATCCGCGCGAATTGCCCTTCGGCATCGGACTGGCCATCTTCTCGCGCGGCAAATTGTTCGATACCACCCGGCTCGATCTGCCCTCCCCGCCCATCGAGTTCAACTTCAACGGCGAAACCAAGACACCGACCGACCGCCTGATGATCGGCGCCAAAACCACGATCGGCGGCAAGAACGTGCAACTGTTCAACACCCACCTGCTAGCCTTCTTCATGCTGAAGTCCTCCAGCAGCGAATATCCGGAACAGCGGGAAATTGTGCTATCCAAACTGCGGCAGTCGTCCTTGCCCACGCTGCTCGGCGGAGATTTCAACGTCAGCGGTTACGAGACGCTGGTGGCGCAATTCGCGGCAGCGGGTTTCGCCACCGCACAGACCGGCACCATCACCTGGCGGCGCATGCCCTACGTGCTCGATCACCTGTTCTACAACGGCCAATTGCGCTGCACGGCGCAGAGCGTCATCCCCACTCCTGCCTCCGACCACCACCTGTTGCAGGCGGAATTCGAGTTCGCCGGCTGAAT
>JAVHSB010000136.1:0-3190 GCA_036171955.1 Sideroxydans sp. | reverse complement strand
ATCTTCGGACCATAGAACGCGCCTTCGCCGGGCAGCTCAACCCATTCCATGCCGGGCCGTCTCGGAGCCGAATTCGTGGACGAGGACAATACGCGCAAGGTGCCAGTGATGCTGCACCGGGCGATATTGGGTTCGCTGGAACGATTCATCGGTATTTTGCTGGAAAACCATGCGGGGGCCTTGCCGTTGTGGCTGGCACCGGTACAGCTTGTGGTGATGAACATCTCGCAGGCGCAGGAGGCTTATGCCGAAAAAGCCGTGTCAAAATTGGGTGCGGCGGGTTTCCGCGTGCAATCGGATTTGCGCAATGAGAAGATTACCTATAAAATACGAGAACATAGCTTGCAGAAGTTACCTTATCAGCTGATCGTGGGCGACAAGGAAATGGCTGCAGGCCTTATTGCCGTGCGAACCCGCCAAGGTGAAGACCTCGGGCAGATGTCGGTGGAGGCGCTGATTCAGCGCTTGAATGCCGAGCTGCATGCGGGAAGCGCGGTTTAATTTTTTAATGGAGAAATTGCAATAGCACAGGATAAGTCGCAGCGACTGAACGAGCAGATAACGGCACCCCAGGTGCGGCTCGTTGGCGCGGAAGGAGAGCAGATCGGCATCGTGTCAGTTGCGGAAGCACTGCGCATGTCGGATGAGGCGGAACTGGATCTGGTTGAGATTGCCCCGTTGGCGGAACCGCCCGTTTGTCGCATCATGGACTTCGGCAAGTTCAAGTACGCCGAAAGCAAGAAACAGCATGAGGCCAAGCTTAAACAGAAGCAGGTGCAGGTCAAGGAAGTCAAATTCCGCCCTGGCACGGATGAAGGTGACTACAACATCAAGTTGCGCAACCTGGTCCGCTTTCTGGAAGACGGCGACAAGACCAAGATCACTTTGCGATTTCGTGGACGCGAGATGGCACACCAGGAGATCGGCATGCGCTTGATCGAACGGATTCGCGAGGACCTCGCAGAACATGGCGCGGTCGAACAGTTTCCGAAAATGGAAGGTCGGCAGATGGTGATGGTGATCGGGCCGAAACGCAAATAGGTTTGCATTGCCACGGAGCAAGGGGCTGTCGTGGTAGTGTCAGTAGAAGTGCCCCAGACAAGTGATTCCGGGTTTTCAAGCGTTTCTGTCAGGAACCTCCCGACGTCATATAATAAATGGAGTCGTTATGCCAAAGATGAAAACCAAGAGTGGCGCTGCCAAGCGCTTCAAGGTGCGCGCCAGCGGTAGCGTCAAGCGCTCGCAAGCGTTCAAGCGCCACATCCTCACCAAGAAAACAACCAAGAACAAGCGTCAGTTGCGCGGCACAACCGAAGTTCACGCAACCAACACGGCGTCAGTGCGCGCCATGATGCCCTACGCATAAGGAGTTAAAGAAATGGCAAGAGTCAAACGTGGTGTAACGGCGCGTGCGCGCCACAAGAAAGTTCTGAACCAGGCGAAGGGTTATCGCGGTCGTCGCAACAGCGTCTATCGCATCGCCAAGGAAGCGGTGATGAAGGCAGGGCAATATGCCTACCGTGACCGCAGGCAGAAGAAGCGTCAGTTCCGCACCCTGTGGATCGCGCGTATCAACGCGGCAGCTCGTGAGCAGGGCATGGCTTACAGCGTGTTCATGAACGGCCTGAAGAAGGCTGCGATCGAAATCGATCGCAAGGTGCTGGCCGATCTGGCCGTGTTCGACAAGGCTGCATTCTCGCAGATCGTCGCACAAGCCAAAGCCAGCCTCGGCGCATAACACCGGCGCAATTTAAAAAAGGAGGCTTCATGCCTCCTTTTTTGTTTCGGGATTGAAGAGCAAAAAGATGGATGAACTTCAGACAATTCTGGATGACGCACTGCAAAACTTTGCAGCGACGGTCGATGCGGCGGAACTGGAGAACGTCAAGGCGCGTTACCTTGGCAAGGAAGGCAGCCTGACCGGACTGTTGAAGGGACTGGGCAAGCTCTCTGCCGCAGAACGTCCGGCCGCGGGTGCGCGTATCAATCTGATCAAGCAACAGATCGAAGCAGCGTTGCAGGCAAGGCGTGAAGTCATCCGGCAACAGGCGCTGCAAGACAAGCTGGCGGGCGAGTCGCTCGATGTCACCCTTCCTGGACGAGGTATGGGTCTCGGCGGACTGCATCCGGTCACGCGCACTCTGGAGCGGATTGCGCTACTGTTCCATTCAATTGGTTTTGCCGTGGCCGAAGGACCGGAGATCGAGAACGATTTCTACAATTTCACCGCGCTGAACATTCCCGCCGACCACCCGGCACGTGCCATGCACGATACTTTCTACATCGACGAACAGCATGTGCTGCGCACCCACACTTCGCCGATCCAGATCCGCTATATGCAGGCGCACATGGAGAAATACCGGCATTTGCCGACGATGCCGGACATCCGCATCATCGCGCCGGGGCGCGTCTATCGGGTGGATTCCGACGCCACCCATTCGCCGATGTTCCATCAGGTCGAGGGTTTGTGGGTGGGCGAAAAAGTCAGTTTTGCCGACCTCAAGGGCGTGATCACGGATTTCCTGCAAAATTATTTCGAGAGCGATGCGCTGCAGGTGCGTTTCCGCCCATCTTTTTTCCCGTTCACCGAGCCTTCAGCCGAGATGGATATGAGCTGGAATGGCGGCTGGCTGGAGATCGGCGGCTGCGGGATGGTGCATCCGAACGTGCTCAAGCATGTCGGCATCGATAGCGAAAAATACATCGGTTTTGCCTTCGGCATGGGTGTGGAGCGGTTGACCATGCTGCGCTACGGCGTGAACGATCTCAGGCTGTTCTTTGAAAATGATCTTCAATTCCTCAAGCAATTTGCGTAATGGAAAATCAAATGAAGATCATTACAGTGGAGGCTCATACGGCGAAGCCGTGTTGTGCCGTAACTAAAACGATCTGCAATTCTTCAAGCAGTTTAATTGACTATGCAATTTTCTGAATCCTGGTTGCGGACTTTTGTGAACCCTTCGCTTTCCAGCGAAGAGTTGTCCCATCTGCTGACAATGGCGGGGCTGGAAGTGGAGGCCATGTCGCCTGTCGCGCCTGCCTTTGAGAAGGTGGTCGTGGCGCAGGTGCTGACCAAGGACAAACATCCTGATGCGGACCGCCTGAACGTACTCACGGTGGATGTCGGACAGACTGGACCGCTGACCATCGTGTGCGGCGCAGGGAATGTGACCGTGGGCATGAAAGCGCC
>JAVHSB010000135.1:0-3236 GCA_036171955.1 Sideroxydans sp. | reverse complement strand
ATGCGACGCTGACCGTGGTGAACGAGACCTGTGTGGTGCTGATGGGGCCGCAGGGGCGGCAGGTGATGCACATGTTCCCGACCGTGAACCTGTCCAAGACAGAACTGGCCTGTGCCGGACGGCAGGGACTGCCAACCATCCGCAAGACGGCGGCCGGGGGCGAGACTGGCGCTGCCCCCAAGTTCGCTGGCGCAGCGAAGGCCGACAACAGCGCAGCCAACAGGAAACCCGCGCGCAAAAAGAATAAGGTCGTGACCTGCGTGGAAGACAACAGCAAAAATGGGAGTGGAAAATGAAACGGATATTCATCGTACTGTGTCTGTTCACGTTTGGCGGGTGCGCGACCGGCAATGCCACGCATGCTTCCGTGAAAAGCCAGATCGATACCGAGCTCGACGCGGCGGTGGCAGCCAGCGCGACCCGGGATACAGTCAACGAGGCTTTGCTGCCGCCATTGCCTGCGGCCACCCCTGCCGATGCCGCTTCCACCGATGCCCGCTTCGATCTGTCGGTGAACAACACCCCGGCGCAGCAAGTGTTCATGGCCATCGTTTCCGGCACCCGCTACAGCATGTTGCTGCATCCGGACATCGACGGCGCCATCTCGCTCAGCCTGAAAGACGTGACCGTGTTCGATGCGCTGGAGGTGATCCGCGAGATGTATGGCTACGAATACAAAGTGGATGGCAACCGCATCTACATCCAGCCGCTCGGATTGCAGACCCGCATCTTCCAAGTGAACTACCTGACCGGTCAGCGCGAGGGCAAGTCCAGCCTGCGCGTGAGCTCCGGCTCCGTGTCGGATTCGACGCATACGACTACGGGCGCCACTTCGACCACGACCAATAGCGGCAGCAATTCGACGGCGCCGGACAGCAGCAAGGTCAGCATGACCAGCAATGCGGATTTCTGGGATGAATTGAGCAAGTCGCTGACTGCCATCGTTGGTACGGAAAAGGGGCGCAGCGTGATCATCAGCCCGATGTCCGGCGTGATCGTGGTGCGTGCCACGGCGGATGAAATGAAGAATGTCGCGGCCTACCTCAAGGCGTCGCAGCTTTCGATCGAGCGCCAGGTGATCCTGGAGGCGAAGATCGTCGAAGTGCAATTGAATGAATCGTTCCAGTCCGGCGTGAACTGGGCGGTATTCGGGCGCGGTCCGAACAGCGGCCTCTCGGTGGGCAATCTCGGGGCGGGGACGGTGCTGCAAAAATCCGGGCAACTGGCCGCCGGCGCGTCCGCGGTGGACTTTACCGCCAACACCTATACCTCGCCCAAATTCGGTTCGAATCCCGGGAGCGATCTGGTGAGCAATGTGGCGGCCGGGCTGTTCGGCATGGCGTTCCAGACCAGCAATTTTGCCGCGTTGCTGAATTTCCTCGAGACGCAGGGCGATGTGCATGTGCTGTCCAGCCCGCGCATCGCCACCCTCAACAACCAGAAGGCGGTGCTTAAGGTCGGCACCGACGAGTTCTTCGTCACCAATGTGACCAACACCACCACCACCGGCACGTCCACGACAAGCACGCCCAGCGTGACGCTGCAACCGTTCTTCTCCGGCATCGCGCTCGACGTGACCCCGCGCATCGACCAGGACGGCGAGATCATCCTGCACGTGCACCCGTCGGTCAGTCTGGTCAGCACAGTCAACAAGACCGTGGATGTCGGCGGCGTGGGCGGCACCCTGAACCTGCCGCTGGCTTCCAGCTCGGTGTCCGAGACCGACAGTATCGTGCGTGCCAGGGATGGCCAGATCGTGGCCATCGGTGGCCTGATGCGGCAGGCGACTTTCGACGACCAGTCTGGCCTGCCCGGCCTGCCGAAATCGGTCTTCGGCCAGACCAGCAAGAGCACGCAAAAGCGCGAACTGGTGATCCTGATCAAGCCGACCATCGTGAACAACGACAAGGATTGGGCGGATGACATCACGCGCAGCCGCGACCGCATCAAAGCGATGACCCGTTAGCATGTACCTGCGGCATTTCGGACTGCGCGAAGCACCGTTCTCCCTGACGCCGGACACCAGTTTTTTCTTCGCCTGCAGCAATTACCAGGAGGGCCTGAACACCCTGCTGGTGGCGGCGCGCAATGGCGAGGGCTTCATCAAGATCACCGGCGAGGTCGGCAACGGCAAGACCCTGCTCTGCCGCAAGTTCCTCGCCACTCTGAACCAGGGACGCCAGGCCACGACCCTGATCGGCACCCAGGATGAATCCGCCGCCGCACAAGGCGGGCTGCGTTTTGTTACCGCCTATCTTCCCAATCCCTATCTCGAACCGCGCAGCCTGTTGCTGGCGCTGGCCGACGAGTTCAGGATCGAACTCGATCCGGCGGTCGACCAGCATCTGCTGCTGAAAGAACTGACCCGCACCTTGCTCAACTTCGCGCGCGAAGGGAAAAGGGTGCTGGTGTGTCTGGACGAGGCGCAGGCGATGCCGCTGGAAAGCCTGGAGGTGCTGCGGCTGCTGACCAATCTGGAAACCGAGAAGCGCAAATTGCTGCAGGTCGTGCTGTTCGGGCAGCCCGAGCTAAACGAGCGCTTGCGCCACAACTCGATCCGCCAACTGCGCCAGCGCATCAGTTTTCAGTACGAGCTCAAGGGATTGCACCGCGACGAGCTGGAGCGCTATCTGCGCCATCGTGCCGCGGTGGCGGGCTATGCCGGCGATACCCTGTTCAGCCGCGCGGCAGTCGGCAAGATGCACCGCGTGACCGGAGGCACGCCGCGTCTGGTCAACATCGTCGCGCACAAGGCTTTGATGCTGGCTTTTGCCGAGGGCAGGCAGCAGGTGGGCAGCAAACACGTCGGCGAAGCAGCGGCCGACACGCCGGAGGTCCGCCGCGACTGGCTGCCGTGGGCGCTATCCGGATCGGTGATCGCCCTGGTGTTGAGTGCGCTGGCATTGGGGTACTGGCTGTGAGCCTGATCAACCGGGTACTGAACGAACTGGAACAGCGCGGGGCGCATACCGCGCCGGATCAGACTTTGATCCGCGCCGTGCCGCAGCGGCGTGACAATCGTCCGTCGGTCGTGGCAGTTGCGGCGATCATCCTGGTCGCGGCCGGCGTGCTGGCGGCCTGGCTGCTTTTTAGCAGGCAAGCACAACGCGCAGAAGCTCCGGTAAGTGGCGGCATCACGATGCCACAATTGCAGCCCGCATTGCCCTCGATAACTGCACCGACGGACATCGCGCCACCCGCGTCGAAACTCAGTTACGAATTGAGCATGCTGCCCT
>JAVHSB010000134.1:0-3239 GCA_036171955.1 Sideroxydans sp. | reverse complement strand
GGTGGACGGGGTGTTGCTGGATTTGGGCGTGTCTTCACCGCAACTGGACGATGCGACGCGCGGATTCAGCTTCCGTTTCGATGCGCCGCTGGACATGCGCATGGACACGAGTCGGGGACCCACGGCGGCGGAATGGCTGGCCGGGGTGGATGAAGGCGAACTGGCGGAGGTGATACGTGATTACGGCGAAGAACGGTTTGCTAGGCAGATTGCAAGGGCGATTGTTGCTGCGCGCAAGGAACGTGAATTCCGCACCACGCAACAACTGGTCGATGTCGTCGCGCGCTGCGTGCGCACGCGTGAGCCGGGGAAAAATCCGGCAACGCGCACCTTTCAGGCTATACGGATTCATCTCAATCGCGAACTCGAAGAACTCGAAGACGTGCTGCCGCAATGCGTGGGCCATCTGAAACCGGGCGGGCGGCTGGTGGTGATCAGTTTTCATTCGCTGGAGGATCGCATGGTCAAACGTTTCATGCGTGACGCGGCACAGGGCGACAAGCTGCCGAAGGACATTCCGATCCGGGCGCGCGACCTGGCGCAGGGACACTTGCGCTTGATCGGCAAGGCGATCCGCGCCTCGGCCGGCGAGTTGGCGCTCAATCCGCGCGCGCGCAGTGCGGTGTTGCGGGTGGCGGAAAGGACGGAGGCTGCCAGTGGCTAGGCTGGATGCATTGTTGCTGCTATTGACGATCGCTTGCGCGCTCGGTGTTGTGACTTCACAACACAAGGCGCGCAAGCTGTTTGTGGCATTGCAGGACGAGAAGGAGTTGGCGCAGCAAATGGATGTCGAGTGGGGAAAATTGCAATTGGAGCAGGGCACGCTGGCTGCGCCGGCGCGGGTGGAGAAGATCGCGCGCGAGCAGTTGCGCATGCACTTGCCCGCCAACGAACAGATCCGCTATGTGCATGACGGCAGCACGGTGGAGGTGCGGCCGTGAATTACGCCCGCCTGCCGCAGACTTCGGCCCAGATCGCCTTGCCGGCATGGCGCGCGCGCACCCTGTTCGTCCTGATGTTGCTGGGGATGGGAGGGCTGTGGATTCGCGCCTTCTATCTGCAGGGGGTGCATACCGACTTTTTGCAGCAAAAGGGCGATGCGCGCTACTCGCGTGTGGTGGAAGTGCCGGCGCATCGTGGCATGCTCACCGACCGCAACGGCGAACCGCTGGCAATCAGCACCCCGGTGGATTCGGTGTGGGCCAGCCCGGCCGATGTCGCGGCTGATGCGGCCCAGTTGCGCAAACTGGCGCGACTGCTCGACACGAGTCCCGGCAGCCTGAGGGAGAAATTTTTCGATACCTCGCGCGAATTCGTGTATCTGAAACGGCAACTGCCACCCGACCAGGCGCAGCGGGTGGCTGCGCTCGGTGTTCCCGGAGTGTCGCTGCAGCACGAGTACCGGCGCTACTATCCGGGAGGCGAAGTTGCGGCGCAGTTACTCGGATTTACCGATGTGGACGACAACGGCCGGGAAGGGCTGGAACTGGCGATGCACGATGTGTTGCGCGGCAAGCCCGGCAGCCAGCGCGTGATCAAGGATCGCCGCGGGCATATTGTGGAAGATGTCGCCAGCCTGCGCGCGCCGAAGGAAGGACTCGATGTCGCCTTGAGCATCGACAGCAAATTGCAGTTCATCGCTTTCCGCGAGATCAAGCAGGCGGTGGCCGAACACGCGGCGAAGGCGGGATCGATCGTGGTGCTCGACGCGAAAAGCGGCGAGGTGCTGGCGCTCGCCAACTGGCCCTCCTACAACCCGAACAACCGGAGCCGGCCGGAGATGGCGGCGCTGCGCAACCGCGCCGTGACCGACCTGTTCGAGCCTGGCTCCACGATGAAGCCCTTCGCGGTGGCGGCCGCGCTGGAAGAGGGCAAGTTCAAGCCGAATACGCGCGTCGATACCGGCAACGGCCATCTCACCATAGACCGCCGCACCATCCATGACACGCACCCGTCGTCATTCCTGACCGTGTCCGAGGTCTTGCAGAAATCGAGCAATGTGGGCGCGGCGCGGATGGCATTGTCGCTGTCGCCGCAGGTGTTCTGGAACCATTTGCATCGCGCCGGATTCGGCGAGCAGAGCGGCTGCGGCTTCCCCGGCGAAGCGGGTGGCATGCTGCGCAACTACCGCACCTGGAGGCCGATCGAGCAGGCGACCATGGCCTACGGCAACGGCATTTCAGTGAACCTGCTGCAATTGGCGCGCGCCTATACGATCTTTGCCAACGAGGGCGAATTGAAGCCGATCAGCCTGCTGCGGCAGGACGCGGCGGTGAAAGGCACGGTGGTCTTTGCACCGGACACGGCGCGCGCGGTGAGCGCCATGCTGGAACTGGTGGTGCAACCGGGCGGCACCGCGCCGCTGGCCAGGATTCCGGGCTACCGCGTGGCGGGCAAGACCGGCACCGCGCACAAGTTGCAGAACGGTATTTATGTGGACCGCTACATCGCTTCCTTTGTCGGGCTGGCGCCGGCCAGCGATCCGCGCCTGATCGTGGCGGTGATGCTGGATGAGCCGGGCGGCAAGGAATACTACGGCGGCCAGGTCGCCGCGCCCGTGTTCAGCCGGGTGATGGGCGCAACCCTGCGCGCACTGGACATTCCCTACGATGCTCCCCTCGACAATGTGTTGCCGTTCAGCGGCCCGCTGGTGGAGGAAGAGACATGAACGCGCTGCGCTTCGATGAACTGTCCTCTCTCGGCGTCAGCATCACCCGTCTGGTGGGGGATAGCCGCGACGTGCAGGCGGGGGACACCTTCGTTGCCTATCCCGGCGGTCAGGCCGACGGACGGCGTTACATCGCGCAGGCCATCGCGCGCGGAGCCAACGCGGTGCTGTGGGAGGCGCATGATTTCCAATGGGATCCGGCTTGGCGCGTGCCCCATCTGGCGCTGCATGACTTGCGGCAACAGGCGGGAGTCCTCGCCGACAAAGTGTATGGCCAGCCGTCGCGCCAGTTGCGGATGGTGGGCGTGACCGGCACCAACGGCAAGACTTCCATCAGCCACTGGCTGGCGAAATCGTTTTCTGCCCTGGAGCGGAAATGCGGCCTGATCGGCACCCTCGGCAATGGCTTTCCGGACGCGCTGAAGGCGAGCGCGAACACCACGCCGGACGCCCTGCGCGTGCATGAACTGCTGGCGCAATTCGTGCAGCAGGACGCGCGCGCGGCGGTGATGGAAGTGTCGTCGCACGCGCTGGCGCAGGGGCGCGTCAACGGTGTGCACTTCGATGTGGC
>JAVHSB010000133.1:1807-3254 GCA_036171955.1 Sideroxydans sp. | reverse complement strand
GAGCAAAACAATCTGCTGGTCGGCTACAGCGCCGATGTCGAGATCATTTACGAGGCGCGGCAGAACGTTTTGCGCGTGCCGACCCAGGCCTTGCTGGAAGGCAATCGCGTTTTGCGTTTCGGCGCGGGCGGGGTGCTGGAGGCGCGCACGCTGACCAGCGGCTTGTCCAATTGGGAATATGCCGAAGTCTTGTCCGGACTGTCCGCAGGTGACCGCATCGTGACCTCTCTTGACCGCGCGGGCGTGAAGGCTGGCGCCAGGGTTGTGCAAGAAGAAGTCAAACCCGCGCAATGATCGATTTGCAGAACGTCAGTCGCACGTTCACCGTCGGCGACCAGCAAGTTGCCGCGCTGCACGACATCAATCTGAGCTTCGGTGCGGGCGAATACATCTCCGTCATGGGGCCGTCCGGTTCCGGCAAGTCCACCCTGCTCAACCTGCTCGGCCTGCTCGATCGGCCGACAGCGGGCGCCTACCTGCTGGACGGCGGCGACGTCAGCAACCTGAATGACGAACAGCAGGCGCGGGTGCGGCGCGAGAAGATCGGCTTCGTGTTCCAGTCCTTCCATCTTGTGCCACGCCTGACGGCCGCGCAGAACGTCGAATTGCCGATGGTCCTGGCCGGCATCCCGGTGGAGGAACGCCGGCAGCGGGTGCAGGTGCTGATGCGGAACTACGGTCTGGCAGACCGTGCCGACCATAAGCCGGACCAGCTCTCCGGCGGTCAGCGTCAGCGCGTCGCCATCGCGCGCGCCACGGTGATGAATCCGACCGTTCTGCTGGCCGACGAGCCGACCGGCAACCTCGACCGCAACACCGGATGGGAAGTGCTCAAACTGCTGGAAGGATTGCTGGAACAGGGCATCACGCTGGTGCTGGTGACGCACGATGCCGAGATCGGCGCGCGCGCCCACCGCCAGATCCACATGCTGGACGGGGCGATACTTTCCGATGAGCGGACAAGCTGAAAAACCATTTGCCACAGAGATCACAGAGCACACCGAGGAGAGCCCAATGTCCATCTTCGATTTAACGCGCTGCTTCGGTACTGAATGCAAAATTCTCTGTGAACTCTGTGTTCTCTGTGTTCTCTGTGGCTTGAATTCTGTTTTTGGTGGTCAAGTGTGAAACTCGCCGACACCCTGCAATTCGCTTCCGGCAGCCTGCGTGGCAGTCCGACACGTACTTTGCTGATGATCCTCGCCATGTCGATCGGCGTGGCGGCGGTGGTGGTGCTGACTTCGCTGGGAGAGGGCGCGCGCCGCTATGTGGTCAATCAGTTCGCATCATTAGGCACCAATCTTGTTATCGTATTGCCGGGGCGCACCGAGACAGCGGGACTGGGGCCCGGCATGCTGGTGGGCCAGATACCGAAGGAGATCACGCTGGACGATGCGCGCGCCATCGTGGCCAGCCGCGCGGTCAAACGCATCGCGCCGCTCACGGT
>JAVHSB010000133.1:0-1707 GCA_036171955.1 Sideroxydans sp. | reverse complement strand
TGGCCGCGCAGGGCGAATCCATGGGCATGCGCACGGACGAGCTGGTCATCATTCCCGTTGCCTCGGCACACCAGTTGTTCAACACCTCCGGCCTGTTCCGCGTCCTCATCGAAGCCCGGAGCCGCGACTTCATCGAGCAGGCCAGGCAGGATGCCGAAGCCATCATGTTCCAGCGTCACGGCGGCGAGAAGGATGTCACCGTCATCACGCAGGATGCGGTGCTGGCCACATTCGACCGCATCCTCACCGCACTCACCATGGCGGTGGGCGGCATCGCCGCCATCAGTCTGGCGGTGGCGGGCGTGCTCATCATGAACGTCATGCTCATCGCCGTCGCGCAGCGCGTGAAGGAGATTGGCCTGCTCAAGGCCCTGGGCGCACCGCCGCAGCAGATACGCCATCTGTTCTTTGCCGAAGCGGTACTGCTTTCTTCCGTCGGCAGCATCGCCGGTCTGGTCCTGGGCTATATCGGCAGCACCGTCATCGGACAGGTCTATCCCAGCCTGCCGGTCTCGCCGCCGTGGTGGGCGGTCATCGCGGCCTGCGGTACGGCGCTCGGAACGGGCATCCTGTTCAGCGTGTGGCCGGCACGACGCGCCGCCCGGCTCGATCCCGTGGCGGCACTGGCGGGGCGATGATGAAAAACCTCCATTCAAAAAATTCCGTCATTCCCGCGAAAGCGGGAAAACAAGCCGCTTGCGGCGAGTTTCGAGGTACGGCCATCCAGTGTTGTTATTCAAAATGCATTTGGGTTGTGTCTTGCTTCGCAAGTATTTTTCAAATGACTGGATTCCCGCTTTCGCGGGAATGACGATGCCATGTACTACCGCGACTTCCTCACACTCACCACTTCCAGCTTTCTCTCGTCGAGGATGCGCAGTTTCCTCACCGGCCTGGGCATCGCCATCGGTATCGCGGCGGTCATCCTGCTCACCTCCATCGGCGAAGGCTTGCATCAGTTCGTGTTGCAGGAGTTCTCGCAGTTCGGCACCAACATCATCACCATCCAGCCGGGAAAGACGCAGACGCAGGGCGGCAATGTCGGCGTGCTGGGCTCGTCGCGCCAGCTTTCCCTGGAAGATGCGGATGCCCTGCGGCGACTGCCTTATGTGGAGAGCATCAACCCCGCAGTGATGGGGAATGCCGAGTTGAAATACAACGGCAAGACGCGCCGCACCACCGTGTTCGGCGAAGGGCGAGAGTTCGCCCGGGCCTTCACCATGCGCGTGCAGAGCGGCAGCTTCTGGCCCGATGCCGACGACGAACAGGCGCGCGCATTCGTCGTGCTGGGGGCGAAGGTGCGGCAGGAGTTTTTTGCGGGAGGCAATTCGCTCGGAGAATACCTGCGCGTCGGCGGCCAGCGTTATCGCATCATCGGGGTGATGGAGCCTAAAGGCCAGGTGCTGGGCATGGACCTTGACGATGCCGTGTACATTCCCGCCGCGCGGGCGATGGAATTGCTCAATCGTCCGGGACTGATGGAGATCAACGTCAGCTATCGCCCGAGCATCGATGCGGACGAGGTGAAGAAGCTCATCTCGCAACGCCTCATTGAGCGGCACGGGCGCGAGGACTTCACCCTCATCTCGCAGGAAGAAGCGCTCGAAGTTTTGGGCTCGGTGTTGAACGTCATCACCTTCGCCGTGGCTGCGCTGGGTGGCATCTCGCTGCTGGTGGGTGCAGTCGGCATCCTCACCATCATGACCA
>JAVHSB010000132.1:0-3262 GCA_036171955.1 Sideroxydans sp. | reverse complement strand
TCCCGTCGCCGCCCCAGTCGATGAACTTCTTCATGTTGGTGAGCGTGCCATCGGGGTTGATGTCAAACACCCAGGTGCCGCCCTTGTTGTCGTAGTACCACTTGTTGACGTAGAGCTTCTTGCCATCCGGCGTCAGCGCATCCACGCCCCCCCCCTCCCTGGCAACAAACAAAAAGCCGCCGCCCACACCGAGCAGGCGCGCCAGCTTGGGAACGGTTAACTCTTGCTTGAAATCGGCCTTGATAAAGCCGTTGGTTTTGCCGTTCGCAATTACCGCTGCGCTCGCGCCACCCGAAATCAGACCAATCAATAAAATAGCCGCCAACTTGCGCATGTATTTCCACCCATTCGAATTCATTGAACAACGCGGCATGGCGCCGCAACTCACGCTTGATAGATTCCTCTACACCTACTTTTCCACCCGGTTGAACACCCCGTCCCAGTCCGCTGCGGGCGGCTTCTCCGCGAAATAGCGACACCGTTCGAGGTATATCTGGCAGGGCTGATCATGCGGCCTTTCCGCCGCCAGCACGGCAAATCCCGCCTGCGCCGCCGCCCAGTCGCGTTCGCGATAGCGCGCCAGCGCCGCGTGGAACGTTTCCAGTTGCACGCTGCTCATGGCATCCGGTCCAACCTGGGGTTCATAGATTGTAACGGGTAAATGCTTGCCGACGACCCGAATCTTGTCCAGTTCGCGGAACGGACAAATCCCGGAAACACGCTGGTAGGTGCTCTCGCCCACCAGCCATGTGATGCCATAGTACTTGGCCGTGCCTTCGAGACGCGAGGCCAGGTTGACCGTGTCGCCGATGACGGTGTATTCCATTTTTTTCCCGGCGAAACCCACATTGCCGGCCACCACGTCTCCCGAGTTGAGGCCGCCGCGGATGGAGAATCCCTCCAGTCCGGCAGCGACCCACTCGGCCTGCAATGCCGCCAGGCGATCGGCCATCACCGCCACACAGCGCAGCGCGCGCTCGGCGTGATCGGGCTGGCTCAGGGGCGCGCCCCAGTAGGCCATGATCGCGTCGCCGATGAATTTGTCGATCGTCCCATCGTGTTGCTCGATCACTTGCACCATCGCACCCAGATATTCGTTCAGGCGCGACACCACCACTTGCGCCGAATGGGACTCGCTGAATGAAGTGAATCCCTTGATGTCGGTGAACAGCACCGTCACCTCCTTGTTGTCGCCGCCAATCCTGGCTGCATCCGGATCTTTTTCCAGGCGCGCCACCAGCTTCGGCGACAGGTAGCTGGAAAACATGGAGCGCATCTCGCGCGCGCTGCGCTCCAGCACCAGATAGCGAAAACTGCCGCCCACCAGCAGCGCCAGCACGGCGGACAGGGTGGGATAGATGATGTTGATCCAGTGCCCGGCCACGAACATGTCATAGGCGAACCAGATGTAAGCCGCCAGCAGCAGTACCGTGGCCGGGATGGCACCATACAATTTCAGACGCGTGGTCAGGAAGTAGGCCAGCATGCCCAGCAGCGCGATGAAGAACATGTCCATCAGCGCCTCCAGTCCGCCCTGGCGGATGAAACGTCCGCTGATGATGTTGTCGGCAACCGTGGCATGGATCTCCACCCCCGGTGTATTGCCGTGGAAAGGCGTGACGCGCATGTCGTACACCCCGAGCGCGGTCGCCCCGACAAACAACACCTTGCCTTTCAGTGCTGCGGCCGGCACGCGGCCGTTCACCACGTCGGTGAAGGCATAGCGCGGATAGCCGCCCGGCGGGCCCGTGTAGTTGATCCACATCGCATATTGCTCGTCCACCGGGATGCGCCGCGCGCCCAGCCTGACCTCAAAAGCCTCGACCGTGAATTCCTTCTCGCCCAGCACCTGCATCGCCGCCGCCATGCCGAGCGAAGGTTGCAGCTTACCGTCCTCCTCGATCAACAGCGGCACGCGCCGGTTCACGCCGTCATCGTCCGGGAACAGATTGATCTGGCCGCTGCCGGATGCCGCGCGCCCGAATTCGGGCAGGGAACGGGTGACGCCTTTTACCTGCCCCGCCCTGTCGTACTCGTACAGTTCTGCCAGCACCACATTGCCCGACTTCTTCATGGCCGCCGCAAAACTCTGGTCGTTGACCAGGTCTTCGCGTTCGGGGAAGAAGGCGTCGAACAACACCGCCCTGGCTTGGGCTTCCTTCAGTTTCTCCAGCAGCCGCGCATATTGATGGCGCGGCCAGGGATAACGCCCGAGCTCGGCGATGCTCTTGTCGTCGATGGCGATGACGGCGATATCCTGCTGGAGCGGAATCGCCCCGCGCATATCGCGGAAGCGCAGGTCGTAGGTGCGCGCCTCGAACGCTTCGAGAAAGGGGTTCTGCGAATAGTACAGAGTCAGCACGAACAACACGGACAGTGACGCCAACAGCACGGAGAATCCCTTGCTGTTGAAGCGTTTGGCCATGCGTTGGAGAAATGAAGGAGCAACCATGTTCGACACTGTCCCGAAAAGTTAGGGCGACGGTCATCATTGTAACCGCGCGCACCGGCCCGGTTCCAGAAAACCCGCTGCCCGATTTATCGACCGATGGCGGCCAGGATGGCTTGCATGAGAGCGAGCGGCGTGGGAGGACATCCCGCCACCGTCACATCCACCGGGATCACATTCGCAACCTTGCCGCAACTCGCATAACTTTCACCGAACTCGCCGCCGTCGCAGGCGCATTCCCCGACAGCCAGCACAAGCTTGGGGTCGGGGGTGGCGGCGTAGGTGCGCCGGAGCGCCTCCTCCATGTGGCGCGACACCGGGCCGGTGACCAGCAGCATGTCGGCATGGCGCGGGCTGGCGACGAAATGCACACCGAAGCGTTCGATGCCGTACCAGGGGTTGTTGAGGGCGTTGATCTCCAGCTCGCAACCGTTGCAGGAACCGGCATCCACCTCGCGGATGGCCAGACTGCCCGCAAAGCGCTCGCCGATCCGGGCCTTGAGCTGTGCGCCGATTTCGACCAGCGCGGATTCATCGTTCGCCGGCAGTGGCTCGCTGATGATGCCGATGCGCTGGATTTTTCCGAGGATGCGCAGCATGGCTAAAGGTCCTGTCCTGAATAAGAGCCGTTCACCGACTTGTTGCACACCGGGAAGTCGGGAACGATGTTGTCGTGGATCAGCACTTCCAGTGCCGGCCAAGTGGTCCAGGACGGATCGCGCGGAAAGAATCGTGCAATGCATCCTTCGGCGTCGAAGCGCACGTAGCTCACGATCTCGCCGCGCCAACCCTCGACCATGCCGAGGCCTTCGG
>JAVHSB010000131.1:0-3263 GCA_036171955.1 Sideroxydans sp. | reverse complement strand
CACCACTTCGCTGCAGGTCGAGAATACGCACGGCAAGCGCAGCAAGATCAAGGCAGCCAACGTGATGTTGCGCTTCGATCAACCCGGGCTGAGCGAATTCATGGCGCAGGCGGAGCAGGTGGCCAATGCCATCGATGTGGCGTTCCTGTGGGAGGCTTCGCCCGCGGAAGAATTCAGTTTCGATGTCCTGGCCAACGAGTACTTCGGCCATGCCCCCACTCCGGTCGAGGCGGCGGGCTCGCTGATCCGGCTGCACGCTTCCCCCATGCACTTTTACAAAAAGGGCAAGGGGCGCTACAAGGCGGCCCCGGCGGACGCGCTCAAAGCTGCGCTCGCCAGTGCCGAGAAAAAACGCATCCAGGCGGAATTGCAAGCCCGCTACACGCAGGAGTTGTTGCAATTCACACTTCCCGCCGAATGGCAGGACAAGCTGGCGATGCTCCTGTACAAACCCGACCGAAACACGATCGAAGTCAAGGCACTGGAAGCGGCCTGCGCCGCTACGCATCTTTCCGCGCCGCACCTGCTGGAGCGCTGCGGCGCCCTGCCCTCTTCGCACGACTATCATCTGAACAAGTTCCTGTTCGAGAACTTTCCGCGCGGCACCCGTTTCCCGGAGGTGGTCGTTGATGAGCATCCCGAACTGCCGCTGGCGAGCGTCACCGCCTTCAGTATCGACGACGCCAATACCACCGAGATCGATGACGCCTTTTCGATCGAACGGCTGGACAAGGGCAACTGGCGCATCGGCATCCACATCGCCGCGCCCGCGCTGTGCATCGCGCCGAACACGCCCATCGACGCCATTGCCGCACAACGCATGTCCACCGTGTACATGCCGGGCGCCAAGATCACCATGCTGCCGGACAATGTAGTGCAGTCTTTCACGCTGCAGGCAGACAAGGTTTGTCCCGCGCTCTCCCTGTATGTGGAGTTGAACAGGGCACTGGAAATCATCGCCAGCACCAGCAACATCGAGCGTCTGCACATTGCCGCCAACCTGCGCCATGACACGCTGGAGCCGCTGTTCAACGAAGAGACGCTGGCGGCGGGCAGGCTCGATTACCCCTACGCCACCGAACTGAAGCTGCTGTGGGACTTCGCCAACAAACTGGAGGCGGCGCGCGGCAAATCCGCCGACAACGCCACGCAGCAGATCGACTTCACTTTCCACGTCGAGAACGACCGTGTCACCATCGGCCAGCGCCTGCGCGGTTCGCCCATCGACAAGGTCGTGTCGGAGTTGATGATCCTCGCCAACAGCACCTGGGGCAAACTGCTGGACGAGCACGATGTGGCCGGCATCTACCGCACGCAGAACAACGGCAAGGTGAAGATGAGCACGGTCGCCGCGCCGCACCAGGGGTTGGGTGTCGCGCACTATGCGTGGGCGAGTTCGCCGCTGCGCCGCTATGTCGATCTGGTCAACCAGCGCCAGATCATCAGCGTGTTGCGCGCAGAAGCGCCTGCCTACGCGAAGAACGACACTGCCCTGTTCGCCATCCTGCGCGACTTCGACACCGCCTACACCGCCTACAGCGAATTCCAGCGCAACATGGAGCGTTACTGGTGTCTGCGCTGGCTGTTGCAGGAGGAGCAAAAATTGCAAGCCCTCGCCCTCCCGGCGGGCGAGGAATCTGACGAATCGCCGCGCGAACTGGTCGTTCCTGCAATCGTGCTGCGCGAAAACCTGGTGAAGCTGTCTGACATTCCGCTGATCGGACGCATCCCGTCCGTGCCGGAATTGCCCGCTAATACCCGGATTCGGCTGGCGGTAGGCAAGATTGATCTGCTCGATCTGGATTTCGATGCGCGCTTCATTGCCCAGGAGGAAGCAACTGCATGAGCAGGCTGTCCGCACTCGCAGTGCTCATGCAGGAACGGTTGGCGTTCGCCATCTCCTTCTCTCTTTTCCTGCATGCATTCCTGCTGTTCGGACTCACCTTTTCCCCGCCGGACACGCGCAATCTGGCGCGAAAATTGCAGCCACTTGAGGTCACACTGGTCAACAGCCAGTCGTCCTCGCGTCCCGATAAAGCCCAGGCATACGCACAGAGCAATCTGGATGGCGGCGGCAACACGCCGGAAGATGTCCGCGCCGGCACCCCGTTCCCGGTACTGGGCAAAGACCAGAATTTCACCCCCGAACAGGCGGCACAGCGGATGAAGGCGCTGGAACATGAGGTCAAGCACTTGCTGACACGCAACAAGAGCGATTACCGGATCGAGCAAAAGAATGCCGCTCCGAGGCCGGTCGAAAGCCAATTGAGCGGCGATGAACTGGTGCAGCGATCACTGGAGATTGCGCGCCTCGAGGCCGAGATCAGCAAGAACATCTCGACCTACGAAAAACTTCCCAAGCGCAAACGGATCGGCACGCGCACGCAGGAATACCGCTACGCCCAATATGTCGAGGACTGGCGGGCCAAAGTGGAGCAGATCGGCAATCTCAACTACCCGGAGGCCGCGCGCCGGCAGCAGGTCTTTGGCAGCCTGCTGCTGACCGTCAACATCCGCGCCGATGGCAGCGTGGAAAGCGTGGAGGTCAACAAATCCTCCGGTCATCGCATCCTCGATGCGGCTGCGCAGCAGATCGTCAGACTGGCCGGACCTTTCGCCCCCTTCCCGCCCGACATCCGCAAGGAAACCGACATCCTCAGCATCACGCGCACCTGGACGTTCACCACCAATGACCGGCTTGAAGCGAAGTAAGCCTTTCGTTAGCATGCACACCATGTCACGCCGTTTGCTGATCTCCCTTCTGCTCGCCTTCTCGTTGCTGTTCGTACAACAGGGCGCAGCCATGCACAGCATCGCGCACAGGCTGGCCGAACAATCGCATGACCAGTCGCTGCCGCACGACCAGCAGTGCGAGCTGTGTGCCGGCTATGCGCAGATCGGCAGCGCAGTCTGCAGCAGTGCAGTTCATTTCGATTTCACCGCAACGTTCACCGCGCTATACGAACGCACCCATAATAATCCGCACACGATCACCCTCGCGGCCTTCACGGCCCGCGCCCCACCCCGCTCCGCCTGAATCCCTGTTCACCCCCGCCGCAAGACGCGGCGAGTGATGTCTATCCATTCGAGGAGAGAACCATGTTCAGAATCATCGGTCTGTGCGGCACCATGCTGCTATGCCAATCCGGCTTTGCTGCCGGCAGTGAATCAGCCTTCAATCCTGCGTTCTCGCTCATCCTGTCCGGCACCTACGGCAGCCTGCAACAAGACCCGGCGACGCCCGCCACCGGCTTCGCCATGAA
>JAVHSB010000130.1:0-3275 GCA_036171955.1 Sideroxydans sp. | reverse complement strand
TCGAGGACATCAAGCCGTCCAGCCGCCAGTATCCGTTCATCCGCTTCGAATACGATGAGCGCGAGAAGCTGCACCGCGTCGCCGTCGAAGTGCAGAAGATGGCCAAAGGCTTCGACAAGATGCTGTTCTCCAACGTCAATTTCCGCATCGACGCGGGCGAGAAGGTCGCCATCATCGGCCCCAACGGCATCGGCAAGACGACTTTGCTGCGCTGCCTGGCAGGTGACCTAGAGCCGGACACCGGCACCATCAAGTGGGCGGAGAAGGCTAAGCTCGGCTACTACGCACAGGATCACGCGGCCGATTTCGCCGAAGACAAGCTGATGATGGAATGGATGACCGACTGGCGCGGCCCGCACGACGACGACCAGGTGGTGCGGGGCACTCTGGGCCGCCTGCTGTTCTCCGGCGACGACGTGAAGAAGCGGGTGAAGGTGCTGTCCGGCGGCGAGAAGGGGCGGATGCTGTTCGGCAAGCTGATGCTGCAAAAGCCCAACGTTCTGCTGATGGACGAACCGACCAACCACATGGACATGGAAGCCATCGAGTCGCTGAACACCGCGCTCGACTTGTTCAAGGGCACGCTGGTATTCGTCAGCCACGACCGCGAATTCGTGTCCTCGCTGGCCACGCGCATCATCGAGATCTCGGCCAGGGGTGTGAACGACTACCACGGCACGTACGAAGAATTCCTGCGCGACCAGATGGTGGAGTAATGAATAGCCGTCATTCCGGCGCAGGCCGGAATCCAGCATTGAAGCAATTCCGCGAAGCGGACAAAGCCAACAGTTGTCCCGCTACGCGGGGTTTACGAATCAACTGGATTCCCGCCCGCGCGGGAATGACGGGGAATTGAGTGATGGCACCATCTTCCAGAACCATCGGCGTGTTCGATTCCGGCGTGGGCGGCCTCTCCGTGCTGCACCACATCCGCGCCGCGCTGCCCGAAGCCGACCTGATCTACGTGGCCGATTCGGCCCATGTGCCGTACGGCGACAAATCCCCTGCCTACATTGAAGCACGCGCGATGAAGCTGGCGCGCTTCCTGCTGGATCAGGGCGCGGAAGCCATCGTCATCGCCTGCAACACCGCCACAGCGGCCGCCGCCCTGCCCTTGCGCAAGCGTTATGCCAGGATTCCCATCATAGGCATGGAACCGGCGGTAAAACCGGCCGTCGCGGCGACGAAAAGCGGCGTGGTCGGGGTGCTCGCCACCGTGGGCACGCTGGAGAGCGCGCGCTTCGCCGCGCTGCTGGAGCGATATGCGGGCCGCGTGAAGATCGTGACGCAAGGGTGTCCCGGCCTGGTCGAACTGGTCGAGCGCGGCGACCTGCACAGCCTCGAAGCGCGGCGCCTGGTCGAGCGCTACACCGCGCCGCTGGCGGCGGCGGGAGCGGATACGCTCATCCTCGGCTGCACCCATTACCCATTTCTCGCGCCGCTGATCCGCGAAGTGGCGGGCACGGAGATTGCGCTGATCGATACCGGCGAGGCCGTTGCGCGCGAGTTGCGGCGGCGCATTGCAGCGGAATTGCCCCGGCGTGATGCGCGCGGAACGGCAGGGCGCGAAAGTTTTTATACCAGCGGCGACATCTCCGAAGCGACGCCCGTCATCTCGCGCCTGTGGGGGAAAGCGACGATGGTGGAACCCCTGCCACAGGCGTATAGCTGAACTTGTCCCGGCATGAATTAAGCCGGCTGAAAGCAAGCCCGAAACACAAGCGCCCATAAGTAACGACTGCGCGCATCTCTCATCACATACGAAGCCATCTTCCGCTACGGCTGCCATACGCTGGACCTCAAGAGCCGGCGACTGCACATGCTGGACGGGCTGGAAGACTCCGGCCGGCCGTGTCAGTTCTTCCAGCAGAAGCGTAAGCGCTCTTGACGGATATAAACAAACTGTTTATTGTCTGCGCATGATACGAAACTTTGCTACCGCAGAAACGGAGCAGTTTTATTCAACCGGAAAATCGCGGCGATACCCGCCGGACATTCTCAAGCACGCTGCGATGCGGCTGACGCAACTGGACGCTGCAACGCGCGTGGAAGATTTGCGACTGCCACCTTCGAACCGGCTGGAAGCGCTGGGGCATGATCGTATCGGGCAATGAAGCATCCGCATTAACGATCAATGGCGAGTTTGCTTCAGATTTGAGAACGGCGACGCACTCGACGTCGAGATCGTCGATTACCACTAGGAGGCCATCATGGCGAAAAATGGATTACCCGCCTTCCATCCGGGGGAATATTTGAGCGAGACCTTGAGCGAATTGAATCTCACGCAAGCGGAATTTGCGCGTGCTATCGGCGTCTCGCCGATGCGCATCTCGCACGTCGTAAAAGGAACGCGCCCGGTCACGGCAGAACTGGCACTATTGTTTAGCCGCGCTTTCGACCAGTCGCCGCAATACTGGCTAAACCTGCAATCAAATTACGATTTGAAGATAGCAGAAACCAGCCTGGGGCCATCTTTGGCTGGCGTACATTCGTTGGCTCACGTTTAGTTTTTTCAAATTGCAGAAAATAGCCCAACTGCCATTAAAAATTTGCAAAATGCTGTGGACATTAAATCGTGGCTATAACTGTCACACAACTAGTCGATATAAGTGAAAACTACGGAGCGTTATGCACCCCCACTTCACCCTGACCATCTCCTGTCCCGACCGCTCCGGCATCATCGCGGCCGTGACCGGCTTCATCGCGCAGCACGGCGGTTTTATCGTCGAGGCGAGCTATCACACCGAGCAGGATGAACAGCGTTTCTTCATGCGCCAGGAGATCCGCGCCGATTCGTTGCCGTTCGATGCGGCCGAGTTTCGCCGCCGTTTCGCTTTGCTGGCGGACCAGTTTGGCATGGACTGGCAGCTGACCGATTCCGCCATCAGGAAGCGGCTGGTGGTGCTGGTCAGCCAGCAGGCGCATTGCCTCGACGATCTGCTCTATCGCTGGCGCAGCGGCGAGTTGCAGGTCGACATCCCCTGCGTGATCTCCAACCACGAAGACCTGAAAAGCTTCGTGGAGTGGCACGGCATTCCGTTCATCCATCTGGACATGAAGGACAGGGAAACGGCGTTCCGCCATATTGCCGCATTGTTCGAGCAGCATCGCGGCGATGCGATGGTGCTGGCGCGGTTCATGCAGATTCTGCCGCCCTGGCTGTGCCAGCGCTACCCGACGCGCATCCTCAACATCCATCACAGCTTCCTGCCATCCTTCGCCGGCGCCAAGCCCTACCACCAGGCCTATCAGCGCGGCGTCAAGCTGATCGGCGC
>JAVHSB010000129.1:0-3361 GCA_036171955.1 Sideroxydans sp. | reverse complement strand
GGCCCTGTGCGCGCAACACGCGGTCGGCGATCTCGGTCATCTCCAGATGGGTGGAGACTGGCGCGGAGATGCGTTTGAGCTCGCCCATGCTTTCGAGTTGTGCGATAAAGTCGCGCAGGTCTTTATATTTCATTCCTTGCCCCCTGTAGGTCGGACTTTAGTCCGACGTGTCGGGTTGAAACCCGCCCCACACTTAAATCTAATAATAACTTGCTTCACCCTCGGGTCTGGTCTTGAACCGCTTGTGCAGCCAGAAATATTGCTCCGGCATCTCCAGCACGCGCTGTTCGATGAATTCGTTCATACGCCGCGCATCGGCAATGTCATCGCCGCTCGGGTAATTCTCCCACGCCGGATAGAAGGTCAGCACATAACCCGCTCCGCCAGGCAGCACGCGCGTGATGCAGGGCACGACTTTGGCGCCGGTCATCTGCGCGATGCGCGGCAACGAGGTCATGGTTGCGGCCGGCACACCGAAGAACGGGATGAACGCGCCGTCCTTCACGCCCTGGTCCTGGTCGGGCGGATAGATGAATGGCAGGTTGTCGCGCATACCCTTGATGATGGGGCGCAAGCCTTCCTGGCGCGCGAACAGCCGCTGGTTGCGGAAGCGCGCGCGCTTATCCTTGAGCAGTTGCGTCAGGTACACGCTCTTCTGGTTCGCATACATGCACACGGTATCCACCTGCTGCGCCACCCATTGCCCGCCCGCGTCCATGCCGACGAAGTGCGGCGTGAGCAGGATCATCGGCTGTCCCCTCACCGCCTCGAAATGCTCGCCCCCCTCGACGCGGATCAGCGCGTTGATGCGTGCCGCGCTCGACCACCACAGGATGCTGCGCTCGATCAGCCCGCGCATGAACAAGCGGAAATGCGCGCGCAGCAATTCCCTGCGCGCCGCTTCATCCATTGCCGGAAAACACAATTTCAGATTGATCTCGCCGATGCGGCGGCGTTCCCCGGCCAATATATAAGCCAGCGCCCCGAGCGTGTTGCCGAGGGCGACGATGAGACGGAACGGCAAAAAATGGATCAGCCAGAAAATGAATACACCGAAGCGCGCCAGCATCAGGACTCCTTGGCCGCGGGCGGCTGCACGCCGCGCGGCACTTTGTAACGGTTGTAGCTCCACAGGTATTGTTCCGGCTGCTGGCGGATCACCTGCTCCAGGGCGGCATTCAGTTGCAGCGGAACGGATCGCGCCGGGTCGAGCGCCAGCGGCGCGAAGTGGATGGCATAGCCCTCGCCGCGCGGCAGGCGTTGCGACCAGGCCATCACGACCGGCGCGCCGGAGGATTGCATCAGGCGCCCAATCAAAGTCATGGTATAGGCGGGACGGCCAAAGAACGGCACCCATTCGCCCTCGCCGTTACCCGGCACCTGATCCGGCAGGATGCCAACAGCTTCCTTGCGCTTGAGCGCCTTGAGCAGTTGGCGCACGCCGCCGAGATCGGTAGCGGCGAGCTTCATCTGCCTGCGCGTGCGCGCTGCCTGCATCAGCCGGTCCAGCGACTGCTGGCGCGGCGGCCGGTACAGCGCCGTGATCGGCAGTCGATCGGCAATATAAAGGCCAATAACCTCGAAACAGCCCATGTGCGGTGTCAGCACGATCACGCCCTTGCCCAGCTCTGCTGCGGCTTGCAATTGCTGCCATCCTTCGACTTGACGCACGGCGCCAATGCTTTCGGCATAGGGACGACGCCACACCCACGGCAATTCCATCACACCCTTGCCCGCCTCGCGGATGCTGGCCTGCAAGATCCGCCGGCCGTCGGCTGCGGTTACGGCATAGCCGGCCTGGCACAGATTCTCGCGCATCCGGGAAGCGTAGCGACCGGAAACGAAATAGGTCAGCCGCCCCAGCAATGCTCCCAGCCAGTGCAATACCGGCAGGGGCAAGAGTGCCAAAACATCGAAAAGCAAGACCATGCAAGAAAAACCCGTAAATATTGAGGTGGCGCTAATTTGCTATACTGCGCGCCCATTTAACTACTGAAGCATCAATCGGAGAGCCATGAGCGAATACTTTTTTACATCCGAATCCGTGTCCGAGGGCCATCCGGACAAAGTCGCCGACCAGATCTCCGATGCGATCGTGGACGCGATTCTAGCGCAGGACAAGCATTCCCGTATCGCCGCCGAGACGCTGTGCAACACCGGACTGGTAGTGCTGGCCGGCGAAATCACGACTTCCGCCAACGTCGATTACATCCAGGTCGCGCGCGAGACCATCAAGCGCATCGGCTATGACAACACCGAATATGGCATCGATTACAAGGGCTGCGCCGTGCTGGTCGCCTACGACAAGCAGAGCCCCGACATCGCGCAGGGCGTGAACAAGGCCTACGACGACGGCCTCGACCAAGGCGCGGGCGACCAGGGCCTGATGTTCGGTTACGCCTGCCGCGAGACCGACGTGCTGATGCCGCTGCCGATCTTTCTGTCGCACCGAATCGTCGAGCGCCAGGCGCAACTGCGCCACGACGGCCGCCTGCCATGGTTGCGTCCCGACGCGAAATCGCAAGTCACCATCAAATATGTGGACGGCGTGCCCGATCGCATCGACACCGTGGTGCTGTCCACCCAGCACGCGCCGGAGATGACGCTGGAACAGATCCGCGAAGCCGCGATCGAGGAGATCATCAAACCGGTATTGCCGAAAGAGTTGATCAAGGGCGAGATCAAATACCTGGTCAACCCGACCGGGCGTTTCGTCGTCGGCGGCCCGCAGGGCGACTGCGGCCTGACCGGACGCAAGATCATCGTCGATACCTACGGCGGCGCAGCCCCGCACGGCGGTGGCGCGTTCTCCGGCAAGGATCCATCCAAGGTCGACCGCTCTGCCGCTTATGCCGGACGTTATGTGGCCAAGAATATCGTTGCTGCCGGACTGGCCGACAAGTGCCTGATCCAGATCTCCTACGCGATCGGCGTGGCGCGTCCCACCAGCGTGATGGTCACCACCTACGGCACCGGCAAGGTCTCCGACGAGAAGATCGCGGAACTGGTGCAGAAGCATTTCGACCTGCGCCCGAAAGGCATCGTGCAGATGCTCGACCTGCTGCGCCCGATCTATCTGAAGACGGCCGCCTATGGTCACTTCGGCCGCGAAGAGCCCGAATTTAAATGGGAGCAGACGGACAAGGCTGCGGCATTGCGCGCAGATGCAGGGCTGTAAGTAAAACCCTTCACCACAGAGACACCGAGACACAGGGAAAACTAATCTCCATCGCGCCGAACCTTTCAAAGGGTTGTTGGTTCTGGCATTTCTCTGTGTCTCTGTGGTGAAATGATTTTGATTTTGCGTCACCCATCCCGCCGAGGGGCGCTGCGACCGATTCGATTCGGCCAGGCTCGACGA
>JAVHSB010000128.1:0-16026 GCA_036171955.1 Sideroxydans sp. | reverse complement strand
TGATGCTGCTGTTGCTGGCGCGGCTCTTCTATTTGCAGGTCTTGCAGCATGGGCATTTCGATACCCTAGCGGAAAGCAACCGCATTTATGTCGTGCCCATCGTGCCCAACCGCGGCGTGATCACCGACCGCAACGGTGTGGTGCTGGCGCGCAATTACGCGGGCTACACGCTGGAAGTGACGCCCGAGAAGATCGCCAACATGGATGCGACTATTGCGGAGATTGGCAAGCTGGTCGAGATCAAACCCAAGGATCTGCGTCGGTTCCGAAAATTGATGGCCGAGCGGCGATCCCTGCAGACGCTGCCAATCCGCACTCGTTTGACGGATGAGGAGGTGGCGCGTTTCGCCGCGCAGCGGTTCCGCTTTCCCGGCGTCGAATTGAAGGCGCGGCTGTTCCGGGAATATCCCTATTCCGAGATGACTTCGCACCTGCTCGGCTACATCGGCCGCATCAACCAGCAGGAGCTGGACGAACTGGACGAAACGGGACTCGGCACCAATTACATGGGTTCGGAGTACATCGGCAAGACCGGCATCGAGCAGTATTACGAGAAGGTTCTGCACGGTACGACCGGCTTCGAACAGGTCGAGGTGGACGCGGGCGGGCGGGCGGTGCGCATGGTGTCCCGCACTGCGCCGGAGTCGGGCAAGAACCTGACGCTGACGCTGGATGCGAATTTGCAGGAGGTGGCGGTCCAGGCCTTCGGCGATTTTCGCGGAGCGCTGGTCGCGATCGATCCGGCCAACGGCGAATTGCTGGCTTATGTCAGCAAACCCGGCTACGACCCCAACCTGTTCATCGACGGCATCGACAGCGAAAGCTGGGATGCCCTCAACAATTCTCCGGACGTTCCGCTCAACAATCGCGCCCTGCGCGGCCAGTATCCGATGGGCTCCACCATCAAGCCGTTCATGGCGCTGACCGGATTGCACTTCGATGTGCGTGCGCCCGATTACACCATCAGCGATCCAGGCTACTACATGCTGTCCGGCAGCAAGCACCAGTACCGCGACTGGAAAGTGGGCGGGCACGGCCGGGTGGATATGTTCAAGTCCATCGTGATGTCCTGTGACACCTATTACTACGGCCTGGCGACCGAGCTCGGCATCGATCGTATGCACGATTTCCTGGGACAGTTCGGTTTCGGCAAACGGACGGGGATAGACTTGGAGGGCGAGGTGCCGGGTTTGTTGCCCTCGAGCGAGTGGAAAATGCAGCGGCACAAGCAAGTGTGGTACCCCGGCGATACGGTATCGGCGGGCATCGGGCAGGGCTATCAATTGGCTACGCCACTACAGATGGCCTCGGTGACGGCCACCTTGGCCAATAATGGCATAGGCTATCGGCCGCATCTGGCCAGGACGATCCAGAACGAGACCGCTGCGGAGGCACACCCCGTGTTGGACCTGAAAATTCCGCCGCAACACCTGGAACTGGTCAAGCGTGCGATGGTGGCGGTCACCCATCCGGGCGGCACTGCGGCGGGCTCGTTCTGGGGAGTGGCTTATCCGGTCGCGGGCAAGACCGGCACGGCGCAGGTGATCGCCATCAAGCAGGGCGAAAAATACGATGCGAGGAAAGTCTCCGAATACAACCGCGACCATGCCTGGTTCATCGCCTTCGCTCCGGCAGACCAGCCGCGCATCGCCCTTGCGGTGCTGGCTGAGAACGGCGGCCACGGCAGCTCCACCGCAGCCCCGATCGCGCGCAAGGTGTTCGATTATTACCTGCTGGGCAAACGGCCTCAGCCATTGAAAAAATCGGCGTCTGCAACAGCGGAGGGTGATTGATGAATCTGCGCCAACTCAAAGAGCGGCTTGTGCTGCATCTCGACCCGATCCTGTTGTCCGGCATAGGGGCACTGCTCTTGCTCAGCCTGCTGATCCTGTACAGCGCCAGCGACGGCAGCGGCGCACGGGTGCTGGCGCAGGCGGGCAATATTGCGGCGGGTTTAATCGCGCTGTGGATCATCGCCAACCTGCCGCTGCACTGGCTGATGCGCATGGCCGTGCCGATGTATGTGCTGGGCATGGTATTGCTGGTCGCGGTGGCGCTGTTTGGCGAAATCAGCCACGGCGCGCGGCGCTGGCTTAATCTGGGATTCGGCAACATCCAGCCGTCGGAGTTGATGAAGATCGCGGTGCCCTTGATGATGGCCTGGTATTTCGAGAAGCACGAAGCGACGCTGACCTGGCGCAATCACCTCATTGCCGCCCTGCTGCTGCTGTTGCCGGTGGCGCTGATCGTGCGCCAGCCCGATCTTGGCACCTCCATCCTGATCGCGGCCAGCGGATTCTTCGTGCTGTTCCTCGCCGGCTTGAGCTGGCGTGTCATCCTCGGCCTGCTCGTTGCCGCCGCCGCCAGTGCACCGTTCATCTGGCACGCACTGCACGACTACCAGCGCCAGCGCATCCTGATGCTGCTGGACCCATCGCAGGATGCACTGGGCAAGGGCTATCACACCATCCAGGGCATGATCGCGGTCGGTTCGGGCGGGGTGCTGGGCAAGGGTTATCTCGAGGGCACGCAGACCCACCTGGACTTCCTGCCGGAGCGCACCACGGACTTTATCTTCGCCGTCTGGTCGGAAGAGTTCGGCTTCATCGGCAATCTGCTGTTGCTCGGGGTGTATGTGTTCATCATCGGGCGCGGCTTCATCATCACCGCCAATGCCTCGACCTATTTCACGCGCCTGATGGCGGGCAGCATCACGCTGACATTCTTCATCTATACTTTTGTCAACATCGGCATGGTCACCGGAATCCTGCCTGTGGTCGGCGTGCCGCTGCCGCTGGTGAGCTACGGCGGCACAGCGCTGCTGACCCTGATGCTCGGCTTCGGTGTGCTGATGAGCATCCACACCCACCAACGTCTGGTCAAAACCTGAGGAGACAATAATGACGATCCGCAAACTGCCCCTGTTGCTTGCCCTGCTGATGCTGGGCGCCTGTTCCGCGCCGGCACAGCGCCCGGCAAAGGACGCTGCGGCACAACCGGCTGCAAGTCAAGGCGGCGGCTATCTGGCGGGAGACGGCCCCGGCGCCGACGCCCCTGCCAATCTGGACAGTATTCCGGATGCAGTACCACGGGCAGAGCCGTTGCACCGTTACGCCAACCGTCCCTATTCCGCGCTGGGCAAGACCTACACCCCGCTGGCGACGCCCGGGAATTACAAGGAACGCGGCACTGCCTCCTGGTATGGCAAGAAGTTCCACGGACAGCGCACCTCCATCGGTGATACCTACGACATGTACGGCATGAGCGCAGCCCATCCAACCCTTCCTGTGCCCAGTTACGCGCGCGTGACCAATCTGGCCAACGGCAAATCGGTGGTGGTGCGCGTCAACGACCGCGGCCCCTTCCTGCATGACCGCATCATGGATCTGTCCTATGCCGCCGCCCACAAACTGGGCTATGTCAATCAGGGCAGCGCCGAAGTTGAAGTGGAAAGTCTGACCGGTGAAGGCAATGCCCCCGTCGCAGCAGCGGCTGCCGTAGTAAAGGTGGAAACCGTTGCGGCCACCACGGTAATGCCGCTCGGCCTGCCGGACAAGACAGGCAAGGTGTTCCTGCAGTTGGGTGCTTTTCGCGAAAGAATGGGAGCGCAAAGTTTCCTCGCCCGGATGCGTTCCGAATTGGGCGATACCGGCAAGGACATCGTGCTACAGGAGAAGCGAGGCCTGATCCGCGTCCACATCGGCCCGTACAACAGCGCCGACGAAGCGCGCCGCGCCGCCAATACGTTGGCCAGCCGTCTGGGCTTCAAACCCTTCGTGAGCCAGCGCCAAGAGTAGCCGCAAGTAATGCGCGCCAGCACGGCTGGGGGCGAATACCACAAGAAGGTCATGGACTTTGTGCGGGATATTCCGCTTGCCTTTATATTAGATTTCGCTAATATATGCGCATCTTGATTCGGGAGGCTGTCATGTTTGGAATGAATGTGAAAGAGATTGATGTGCACCAGTTTGCGCAATGGGTCGGGGATGAAAACCAGAAGTTGCGTGTGATCGACGTGCGTCAGATGGAAGAAATCAACCAGGGCACCGTGCCGCAGGCGGAAGCGTTGCCGTTGCATACCTTGCCGATACGTTTGCACGAACTGGACAAGAACGAAAAGATGGTGATGGTGTGCCGCAGCGGCGCCCGTTCCGCACAGGCCTGCATGTTCCTGCAACAGCAGGGGTTCGGCAACGTGTTCAACCTGCGCGGCGGCATGATCGCCTGGGTGCAGAGCGGTTTCCCGCCCAGCCGTTTGGCATGAGGCCAAGATGAAAACGAAAATAGTGTGGGTGCTGGCCGCGGTGCTTGGCCTGATGCTGGTGGTGCAGCAATTGCAGGCCAGCCAAGGCATGGATGTGCGGCAAGCGCAGGAAATGGTCGCGCGCGGCGCATTGCTGCTGGACGTGCGCGAGCCGGCTGAATACGCCGCCGTCCATGCGGCGAACGCCAAACTCATCCCGCTGGGCGAAGTGGGCGCGCGTCTGAAAGAGATTGAAGCCTATAAAGACAAGCCGGTTGCGGTGATCTGCCGTTCCGGCAGACGTTCTGCGCAGGCGGTCGAGATATTGAAAGGGGCCGGATTTACGCAGGTGGTGAACGTGCAGGGCGGAACCACTGCATGGGTGCAGGCCGGACTGGAAGTCGTCAAGCAGTAACCGTGCCGAGGCGGACTCAGCCTGCCACGCGCAACACCAACCCCTTCAAATACGCCCCCTCGGGGAAACTCAGCAGCACCGGATGATCCGCCGCCGCATGCAGTTTTTTCACGATCTGCGCATCCACGCCCGCGTCCAGTGCCGCACCCGCGATGATTTTCTGGAACAGGTCGTCGCTGATGCCGCCGGAGCAGGAGTAGGTGAACAGCAGGCCGCCCGGGCGCAGCAGCTTGAATCCCAGCAGATTGATGTCCTTGTAGGCGCGCGAGGCCTTCTCGGCGAAGGCGGCAGTCGGCGCAAACTTGGGCGGGTCCAGGACAATCAAATCGAACTTGCGGTTCTGGTCGCGCAGTTTGCGCAATGCCGCGAACACGTCGGCACATTGCCACTCCGCGTGCCCGCTCTCCAGTCCGTTCAAAGCCACGTTGCGTTGTGCAAGCTCCAGTGCTTCTTGTGAAGAGTCGATGGAAAGAACCGACTTTGCGCCGCCGCGCAGTGCATGCAGCGAGAAGCCGCCGGTATAGCAAAAACAGTTGAGCACATCCCGCCCTGATGCCAGGGAACCGGTAAAACAACGGTTGTCGCGCTGGTCGAGGTAGTAACCGGTCTTCTGGCCGGACGCAACATCGACGGCGAAACGCAAACCGTTTTCCAGAACCTCGACGGTTTCGGGCAAGCTGCCGCGCACGATGCCGGTGCGCTTCGGCAGCCCTTCCAACTCGCGTCCATCCGAATCAGAGCGTTCATAGATGCAAACCGGCGCAAGCAATTCCTGCAGGATGTCTGCCAGCGTTTCGCGCCAACGCTCCGGTCCGGCGCTGCCAAGCTGCATCACCAGCACCTTGCTGTAGCGGTCGACAATCAGGCCGGGCAAACCATCCGACTCTCCGTGCACGAGGCGAACGCCCGAATTGGGGGGCGCTCCGACGACGGGAAAGGCGAGCAATCCCAGATCGTGCCGTGCCGCGAGCGCGGCCGTGATGCGGCGGCGAAAGAACGGCGCGTCGATCTTTTCCTGTGCATCCCACGACCAGATGCGCGCGGTGATCTGCGAAGCGGGGTTGTAGGCCGCCCAGGCGAGGAAATTGCCGCTGCTGTCGAGCACGGGCAGCGTGTCGCCGCCGACGGGCTGTCCGGCGATGGAGTCGATTGCGCCGGAGAACACCCAGGGATGGCGGCGCAACAGCGACTTCTCGCGGCCTGGCTTGAGAAAAATGGCGGGCGCGCCGTCGCCATCATTGCGGCGTGCGCAGGAATCGACAGGTTTTGCATGGGGACTGGCAGGCCGGCCGGATCGCGTTCCTGCGCGATGTTGCGCGCTATGCAGTTTGTTCGTGTTGCCGGGTTCTGGCTTGCGCCGGAATGACCCGGGTTTAGGTTTTGTTTGGCTCATGTTTTTTCTTGGCACGCGGGTGCGCGCTGTCGTAGATCTTGGCGAGATATTGGAAATCGAGGTGGGTATAGACCTGCGTGGTGGAGATGCTGGCATGGCCCAGCATCTCCTGCACCGCGCGCAGATCGCCGGAGGATTGCAGCAGATGGGTGGCGAATGAGTGGCGCAGCAAATGCGGATGCACGCCGCTGGTGATGCCCTGCCTTATGCCCCACTGGTGCAGCTGCCGCTGGACTGTGCGCGGCGTTATGCGTTTGCCATTCTTGCCGACGAACAGGGCGGCTTCTTCAGTGCGCGCCAGTTCTGCGCGAACCGCCAGCCATGCGCGCAGCGCTGCAACGGCATGGCTGCCCATCGGCACGATGCGGGTCTTGCTGCCCTTGCCGGTCACGCTCAACTCATGCGAGGGCAGGCTGTTGCGCATGAGCTCGCAGTCGAGGCCGACCAGCTCGGCCAGGCGGAGACCGGAAGAATAGAGTAGCTCGAACATGGCCTTGTCGCGGACGTCGGGGGTCGTCTCCACCGGCATCTCAACCAGTTTCGTCGCTTCGTCGGGAGACAACGCATGCGGCAGAGTCTTGGGCGCCTTGGGGGCGCGCAAGCCGACGCAGGGGTTGCTCTTGCAACCGTGGTCGCGCATCAGGTAGCCGAAGAAACCGCGCCAGGCCGACAGCACACGCGCGAGCGAGCGCCCGGACAAACCGCTGCCGTGTAATTGCGCGATGAAGCGGCGGATGTGGTGACTTTTCAGGTCGGCGAGGGGTGTGGATGCGGCGAGTGAGAACAGGCGCCGGATGTCGCGCGCATAGTTTTCTGCCGTAAGCGGCGAATAGTTGCGCTCGTTGTGCAGATAGGCGAGATAACCCGACAGGGTTGCCGGCGTGTCAGACATGCAGGCGGAATGCGCTGCCCAGCGTCTCGGCAATGCGCTGCAGGAACAGCGTGCCCATTTCCGGATAGAAGCGATCCTTGTCTTCGCTGGCAAGAATGAGCAGGCCGATGGTCTGTCCATTCGCCCGCAGCGGCAGATAGGCAAAGGAACGCAGATGCGCGCCCGCCTCGCCGAACCAAATCTGGGTGTCGGCAATGGCGTGATGGGTGCAAACCGGTTGCGCATGTTCGTCGGCAAAGGCGAGCACTTCGGCGCCGGGAGGTTCGTCCTTCCACAGGTGCAGCGCGCTGTGCGGGACGGCAAAGATGTCGCGCAGGTTGTGCGTGACCATGGATTGCAGGGTGGCCCGATCATAGGGACCGAACAGCGCGCAATTGAACTGATGCACTTTCAGCTGCAGCGCATCGTTCTCCCTGGCGAATTCGATCAGCTCGCGCAAATTCTTTTCGAGAGCCTTGACGCGCTCGCGCAAGTTCAGCAGCTGGCGCTCCGACAGCGAAATCGTACGCCCGCCGTGCGGGTGCGGCAGGGTGATGTCGGCCAGCAGCTCGGCGTGATCCGCGAAAAAAAGCGGGTGCTCCTGCAAATAGTTGGCAACGTCTTCTGCTCTCATCGTGCGTCCCTTAAAGATTGATTGTGCCCTCGAACACCGTGACGGCCGGCCCGGTCATCAGCACTGGATTCTGTTCGCCCGCCCAGTGGATGGTGAGCACGCCGCCGCGCGTCGCAACCTGCACCGTGTCGTCCAGCAGTCCGCGCCGGATGCCCGTCACCACGGCGGCGCAGGCGCCGGTGCCGCAGGACAGGGTTTCCCCCGTGCCGCGCTCATGGACGCGCAGCTTGATATGGGTGCGATCCATGATTTGCATGAAGCCGGCATTCACGCGCCTGGGAAAGCGGGGATGCACCTCGATCAACGGCCCCTGGCTCGCAACCGGAGCTTGCTCCACATCTGCCACAACCTGTACCGCATGGGGATTGCCCATTGAAACGGCCGTGATCTGCACGCGGCATCCCGCCACATCGAGTTCCTGAATGACGGCTTCGCTGTCACTGACGAAAGGGATGCGAGCGGGTGCGAAGACGGGCGCGCCCATGTTGACCGTCACGCGCCCGTCGTCTTCCAGCCGGGGCGAGATCAGGCCGCTTTTGGTCTCGACCACGATCTCTTTCCTGGCCGTCAGTTTCTGCTCGTGCACGAAACGCACGAAGCAGCGGGCGCCGTTGCCGCACTGTTCGACTTCGCCGCCGTCCGCGTTGAAGATGCGGTAGCGAAAATCGGCATCGTCGCGCAGGGATTTTTCCACCAGCAGCAGCTGGTCGCAGCCGACGCCGAAATGACGGTCGGCCAGGAGGCGGATCTGTTCCGGTGCCAGCGCAACCGTCTGGCGGATGCCGTCGATGACCACAAAATCGTTGCCGGCGCCGTGCATCTTGGTGAATTTAAGGGACATGGTAGGGCTCTTCGAACAATGCGAGGATTATACGTCGGCACAGAGCCGGGCGTGGTCGCGCAACATGCATCTGTCCATCACCACGGTGATGCCGGCCTGTTGCGCGCGCAGGGCCGCCGCTTCATTGATCACGCCATCCTGCAGCCACAGTTTCCGGATGCCGAGCTTGATGCAGCTTTCGACGATAGCCGGAACGTGCTCGGGAGCGCGGAAGACATCCACCAGGTCCACCGCGAAAGGGATCGACTCCAGATCCGGATAGGCCGTTTCGCCCAGCACGGATGAAACCAGTGGCCGCACCGGCACGATGCGGTGGCCATAACCCTGCAACGCGCGGGCCACGGTGAAACTGGGGCGCGCGGGGTTGGGGGACAAGCCGAGGACTGCCACCGTCAGCGATTCGCGCAGCAAGCGGCAAATTTCTTTGGGGCTGGGATTGGTGAAGGCCATGTCAGTTTGCTGAAAGAAGGCGGGGCTATAATAAACCATCACTGGCCAGACAAGGAGTGCGAGCTTGAGTGCGATTCATCCGTCGGAATTGACCTTCATCACGCGTCACGCGCCGTTCGACAGCATGGAGCTGGCGCATGTGATGTGGATGCTGGAGCGCATGCATCTTGCCTATTACGCGCAGGGCGAGGTCATCGTGTCGCCGGAACAGGGCGAGGCAAGCCGCATGTGGGTGATCAAGCAGGGCGTGGTGATGGGCGAGCAAAGTGTCGCCAAGGTCTCGCAGGCCGACACCTGGCTGGAGCTGATGGAAGGCGAATGTTTCCCGCTCGGCGCCTTGCTCGCCAAGCGGCGCGTGGCCAGCCTATACCGGGCCGGAACCGACACGTTCTGCTACGAGCTGTCCGCCGCCGACTTCCATGTCCTGCTTGCCATGAGCGTGCCCTTTCGCGATTTCTGCACGCGCCGCATCGCCAATCTGCTGGAACACTCGAAACAGGTCATTCAGGCCGAGTTCAGCCATTCCAGCGCGGAGCAACAGTCGCTCGCCAGCCCGCTGTCTTCCATCATCACGCGCCCACCGGTGTCCTGCACCCCATACACCACGGTGCAGCAGGCGCTGGAGATCATGCGCGAGCAGCGCATCGGCTCGATGGTTGCCACCGACGAACAGGGGCGTCCGCTCGGCATTCTCACTCTGCATGACGTACTGGATCGTGTCGCCATCCCGCAGATTGACACGGCGCAGCCGGTCATTAACATCATGAGCACCGAGCTGTCCAGTCTGCCGCCGCATGCTCTGGCCCATGAAGCGGCCCTGCTCATGGCGCGGCGCGGTTTCCGCCATGTGCTGGTAGTGGAGGAGCAGAAGCTGATCGGTCTCGTGTCCGAGAAAGATCTGTTTGCCTTGCAAAGGGTTGGCCTGCGCCAGATCGGCTCGACCATCCGCCACGCCGAGACGACGGAGGTGCTGCAACAGGCGGCGGCAGATATCCGGCGCATGGCGCACAACATGCTGGCGCAGGGGGTGGCGCCGGAACAGCTGACCCAGTTCATCTCGACCTTCAATGATCTGCTTACCGCGCGCGTGGTGGACTTGGCGTGTGCGGAAGTCTGTCCTGCCGGCGACCCGCTGCATGAAAACATGTGCTGGATGGCGCTCGGCTCGGAAGGGCGACTGGAGCAGACGCTGAACACCGACCAGGACAACGCCATCATTTTCAAAGTGCCGGCCGGAATGAGCGAGGAACAGGTGCGCGAGAAATTGTTGCCGCTGGCAAGACGCATCAACGAAACCCTGGACCAGTGCGGGTTCCCGCTGTGCAAAGGCGAAATCATGGCGAGCAACCGCAAGTGGTGTTTGTCGCAGGCGGAGTGGCGGGAAGTGTTCGCGCAATGGGTGGACAGCGGTTCGCCGGAGGCATTGCTGCATGCTTCCATCTTCTTCGATTTCCGTCCGCTCTATGGCAACGAACGTCTGACCGGGGAGCTGCGAACCTGGCTGACCGATTATGTGCGCGGCAACCAGCGTTTCCTGCACCAGATGGCCGCGAATGCGCTGCGCAACCGTCCGCCGCTCGGTGTCGTGCGGGATTTCGTCGTGGGCAAGGGCAATACGCTCGACCTGAAAATGAACGGCATCACCCCCTTCGTCGATGCCGCCCGCATCTTCAGCCTGGCCGCCGGGGTGGGCGTAACCAACACGGTGCAGCGTTTGCGCACCAGCTCCGCCGCAATGCGCGTGCCCGCGCCCGAGGTGGAAGCCTGGATCAATGCCTTGCAGTTCATCCAGCTGTTGCGCCTGCGCCACCACTACGAGGTGATCGCGCAACAAATGGCGGGTGATGGCAGTCCTCTGGACAATCGCATTGATCCCGCGCGGCTGAACGAACTCGACCGGCGCATTCTGAAGGAAGCATTCCGTCAGGCACGCAAGGTGCAAGCCAAGCTGACCTTGGACTATCAGTTGTGAAAAGACTGATCAAACGCTGGCTCACTGGCCCTGCCCGCCTGACCCCCGCGCAGGCAACCCGTCTCGCCGCCTGGCGGGCGCAGCCCCAGGCCGTGTTGTCCACACCCTTCGGCCAGGCCCGTTATGTGGTGGTCGATGTCGAGACGACCGGACTGAATCTGATGACCGATACGCTGATCTCCATCGGCGCGGTGGCCGTGGTGGGCGGCAAAATCTCGCTTGCCGACAGCTTCTCAGTGGTGCTGCAACAGGACCGGGTCAGCCGCAAGGAAAACATCCTGATTCACGGCATCTCCGGCAAGGTGCAGCGGGAAGGTATTGCGCCGCCGGATGCCCTGCTGGATTTCCTGAACTATCTGGGCAAGGCGCCGCTGGTCGCTTTCCATGTGGCCTTCGACGAGACGATGATCCGGCGCGCTATGCGCCAGTATCTCAATGAATCGTTCAGGCACCCCTGGCTCGATCTCGCTTATTTGATGCCGGCGCTGCACCCAACGCTGGCGCGCAGCCACCGGGTGCTGGACGACTGGGCCGGGCGCTTCGAAATCCGCAATGCGGCGCGCCATAATGCATTGGCGGATGCAATGGTCACCGCACAGTTGCTGCAGGTCGCTCTGGCGCGGGCGCGCACTCGGAACGCCGCGGATTTTGCTGGTCTGCGCGATTTGGAGAAGGCGCAACGCTGGGCGAATCGCGCGTAAGTTGTTTGTAAGTTTGCTCCCGTAGGCTGGATTCAGTTGCCGTGGGTGGAGCTGTCGATCGTCCCGAGCGACCTGTCACAAAGCTGGAAATCAACTATCACTTTAGGGAGAACAAGCATGGATAAAAGTGGCGAAGCCTATTGGAAGGCTACGTTGGGCCTGCTGACCAAGATCCTGGCAGTCTGGTTCCTGGTCTCGTTCGGCGCCGGCATTTTGTTTGCCGATCTGCTGAATGGCATTCATCTGGGGGGTTACCCGCTGGGATTCTGGTTCGCCCATCAAGGGTCGATGTACATATTCGTCGCGCTGATCTTCATCTACGCCAAGAAGATGGGCGAGATCGATCGCAAGTTCAACGTTCACGAAGAATAAGGGGATACCATGGATCTGCAAACTACGATTTATCTGGTGGTCGGTGCGAGTTTCGCGCTATACATCGGTATTGCCTTCTGGGCGCGCGCCGGTTCGACTTCCGAGTTCTATGTGGCCGGCGGCGGCGTAGGCCCGCGCGTCAACGGCATGGCAACCGCGGCGGACTGGATGTCGGCTGCCTCCTTCATTTCGATGGCCGGCCTGATCTCCAACATGGGCTACGGCGGCGGTCTTTTCCTGATGGGCTGGACAGGCGGCTATGTGTTGCTGGCGCTGCTGCTGGCCCCGTACTTGCGCAAGTTCGGCAAGTTCACCGTGCCCCAATTCATCGGTGATCGCTACTACTCGAAAACGGCTTCCGCAGTGGCGGTGGTCTGTCTGCTGACCGCTTCCCTGACTTATGTGATCGGCCAGATGACAGGTGTCGGCGTGGCCTTCTCGCGCTTCCTCGGCGTATCCAGCGAAACCGGGGTTTATGTAGGCATGGGCATCGTGTTCGTGTACGCAGTGCTTGGCGGCATGAAGGGCATCACCTATACCCAGGTGGCGCAATATGTCGTGCTGATCTTCGCCTACACTGTTCCGGCGATCTTCATCTCCATGCACTTGACCGGCAACCCGATCCCGCAACTGGGTCTGGGCTCCGATCTGGTCGGCAGCGATATTTCCCTGCTGCAGAAGCTGGACAGCATCGTGGTCGATCTGGGCTTCGGTCAATACACCACAACCACAGCCGGCAGCACGCTGAACATGTTCGTGTACACCTTCTCCCTGATGATCGGCACCGCCGGTCTGCCGCACGTCATCATGCGCTTCTTCACGGTCCCGACCGTGGCGGCAGCACGCTCTTCCGCCGGATGGGCGCTGGTGTTCATCGCGATCCTGTACACCACTGCTCCTGCTGTTGCGGGCATGGCAAAATACAATCTGATTTCGACAGTGAACGCTGCTGTGGCGACGAACGGCGATCTGTACGCGCCGGAATCCAGCCTGGAAGCAGCCAAGCAGCCGGACTGGATGAACCGCTGGGAAAAGACCGGTTTGTTGAAGTTTGAGGACAAGAATGGCGACGGCCGCATCCAGTACTACAACGACAAGACCAAGAACCAGGCTGTGCTCGACAAGGCCGCAGCAGCGGGTTGGAAAGGCAACGAACTGTCGGTGAATGCGGACATTATCGTGCTGGCCAATCCCGAAATCGCGTTGTTGCCCAACTGGGTGATCGCGCTGGTTGCGGCGGGCGGTCTGGCCGCGGCGCTTTCAACGGCTGCGGGTCTGCTGCTGGCGATCTCCTCGGCCATCTCGCATGACTTGGTCAAAGGCGTGTTCAGCCCCAACATCAGCGAAAAGGGCGAACTCATGGCGGGCAAGATTGCCATGTCGGTTTCCATCATCGTGGCCGGCTACCTCGGCTTGAATCCGCCCGGGTTCGCAGCAGGAACGGTGGCGCTGGCTTTCGGTATCGCCGCCAGCTCGTTGTTCCCCGCGATCATGATGGGCATCTTCAGCAAAAAGATGAACAAGGAAGGCGCGATCGCCGGTATGTTGGCCGGTCTGCTCATCACCCTGTTCTATGTGTTTGCCCACAAGGGTCTGTTCTTCATCAAGGGCACTGATTATTTGGACCTGATCGGCGGACCGAACAGCTTCTTCGGCATCACGCCGGAAGCCTTTGGTGGTGTGGGTGCGATGATCAACTTCCTCGTCGCATTCGTGGTGGACAAGTTCACCAAGGAACCGCCGGAACACATTCAGCACCTGGTCGAGAACGTGCGTACCCCGCGCGGCTCCAAGGCGGTTGATGGCGTCCACGCATAATCCGGGCAGCCTGCGGTAATATTGACCCCGCCGTGTTCCGGCGGGGTTTTTTCTTGGAGTGTCTATGGTCTTTGATATCAGTGTGGCGATGACGTGGGTACTCTTCATCGCCCTGTTCCCGATTTGTTTCTTCTGGCTGCGGCGCGCGTGGCGGATTTTCGTGCGGAGGGACTTTGCCGACGTCGCGCTCAAGCGCGGCGTTGCGCCGGCCAATCAGGAAAAGTTTGCACCCTATGCGGGCGCGATCAACCTGCTCGGCGGTTCCGTTGTGGCCGTGCTGATAATCGGCGTGCTGCTGGCGCGATTTGATTATGCGACCTGGAGTGCCGGCGCCGGCATTACCATCTGGCTCAAGATCTTCGCCGATTTCATTCTGAGCCGGCATGCGCATCCGTTTAACTTCAAGCGCAAGGCGGAGTGAGTTAAATCCTCTGTTCAGGTCCTCATGACGGACTTGAGCAGAGCTTCCTTTAGATCAGTCGTCTGCAAGCATCCGGAATTGAGTGCAGATGCGCGTTCCTTTGCCGTCCTTGCCTTCGTTCAGCGTCAGTCTGGCGGCATGTCGTTTGGCCACCTCGGCCACGATTGAAAGCCCGAGTCCGCTTCCGCTTTCGCCACTGCCAAGTATGCGGTAGAAGCGCTCGAACACGCGTTCGCGATGGCGGGGCTCTATGCCGGGTCCGTTGTCTTCCACACACAGCTCGGCTTTGCCGAACGCGGCATTGACGCTGACGGTGATGTGTCCGTTTCTGGGCGTATAGCGTATGGCGTTGTCAATAAGGTTGTTGAGCATTTCGGTCAGGCTGTGCGCATCGCCATACACGCGAACTGGCATATCAGGCGCCTCGAACCCCAGATCGATGTTTTTTTCCAGTGCCAGCTGCACCCACTCCACGGTGCATGCCTGCGCCATCTGTCGCAGGTCGAGTTGCGTGAAGCGCTCCGCCCCTTGTGCGGCGGGTTCGTTGCGCGCCAAAACCAGCAACTGGTTGACCAGGCGCGTGCCATGACGGGTGCTGGTCAGGATATGTTGCAGCGCGTGCTGCTTTTGTTCGGGGTCGTTTGCGCGCAGCGCAAGTTCGGCCTGGGTCTTCAGGCCGGCAAATGGCGTGCGCAACTGGTGCGCGGCATCGGCGACGAAGCGTTGTTGTGCCGCCATCACTTGTTTCAGTCGTTCCAGAAGGTCGTTCACCGCATCAATCAGCGGGTGCACTTCGGACGGCGCCTGACTGCTGTCGAGCTGGCTCAAGTCGTCGCGCTGGCGCGAGCTGACGTCGTTGCGCAGGCGTTCGAGCGGCCGCAGTCCCTGCTTCAGGCCATACCACACCACGGCCAGCGCGATAAGGGTCAGCAGTAATTGCGGGATCACGATGTTGGCCAGGATGCCGCGGATCAGGTCTTGCCGCTGCCGCGTGGTTTCGGCGACATGCAATTGCAGCACGCGCCCCTTGGCAGTGAAGGTCAGGCTGACCATGCGCATCTTCTGGCCTTCGCGTTCGCCGTTGCTGAACAGAGGTCCGCTGCGGCCGCGCCGGTAGGAAAGCGGGCGCAGGGTGTTGCCGTTGCCTGCAAGTTTGTGGCCTTCGCTGTCAGTCACCGTGTACACCACGCGATCCGGCATGCCGGGATCGCTGCCGTCCGGCAGCTGGGGTTCGATATCCAGACGCTCATCGCCGCTGCCCAGACCGAGCTTGGAGGCGATTTCGTAGGCGCGCTGCAGCAGCACCAGGTCGTAAGGCTGGTTGGCATAGTTGATGGTGGCGAAGTAGCCGACGACTGTGCTGACGATCCACAACAGATAGAGCGAGATCAGCAGGCGCTGCATGAGGTAGCTGCGCAGGGAACGGATCGGAGATTCCGGGGCGGTGGAGGAGCTCATGCGATCCAGGCCGGCAAGGGATTTAATTTGAAGTTGGATTCAACTTGTCGATGACGTAACCCAGTCCGCGGATGGTGCGGATGGTCACCCCGGCCGGCTCGATTTTTTTGCGCAAACGGTGAATGTAAACCTCGATGGCGTTGCTGCTGGCCTCTTCCGCATAACTGTAAATCCGTTCCAGCAACTGTTCCTTGCTTACCACCCAGCCGGTGCGCAGCATCAGCGCCTCCAGCACGCTCAGTTCGCGCGTGGTCAGCTCGAGTGGCGTGCCGCCGATGGTGGTGCGCCGCGCTACGCTGTCGAACACCAGGGTGCCGCAGGTATAGACCGGGTTTACTCCGCACTGCCCGCGCCGGATCAGGGCGCGTACCCGCGCTTCCAGCTCGGGCAGGCTGAACGGCTTGATCATGTAGTCATCCGCGCCGAGATCGAGTCCG
>JAVHSB010000127.1:0-3441 GCA_036171955.1 Sideroxydans sp. | reverse complement strand
CTGACGACCTTCTGATTGCGAACCAGACGCTCTCCCAACTGAGCTACACCCCCACTGCGGGTGCGCATCCTAAATGGAAATGTGCGGTTTGGGAAGGGCGGTCGTGTTCCTAAACGACACAATTCCTGCAATAATCCCCGGCGAGACTGGAATCCAATCAAGAAGAGGCTGCATTATGACCATGACCCAAGATGATATGAAACGCGCGGTCGCCCAGGCGGCGATTGCTTATGTGCCGAATGATTGCATCGTGGGGGTGGGCACCGGCTCCACCGCCAATTTCTTTATCGATGAGCTGGCGAAGATCAAGGGGAAGATTCGCGGCGCGGTGGCCAGTTCGGAGGCTTCGACCAAACGTTTGCAGGGGCACGGCATCGAGGTGTTGTCGCTGAACGATGCCGGCGACCTCCCGGTGTACGTGGATGGCGCGGACGAGATTACCCCGCACATGCACATGACCAAGGGCGGCGGCGGTGCGCTGACGCGCGAAAAGATCGTGGCCGCGGCGAGCCGGAAATTCATCTGCGTGTGCGACCAGAGCAAGCTGGTGGATGTGCTGGGCAAGTTTCCGTTGCCGATCGAGGTCATCCCGATGGCGCGAAGCTACATCGCGCGCGAGGTGGTAAAGCTGGGCGGGCAGCCCAGGTTGCGCGAGGGCTTCATCACCGATAACGGCAATGTCATCCTGGATGTGCATAACCTGAACATCATGAATCCGGTCGAACTGGAAACCCTGCTGAACCAGATGCCCGGCGTGGTCACCAACGGTTTGTTCGCGCGGCGCGGCGCGGATGTCCTGTTGCTCGGCACACCCGAGGGCGTAAAAACCCTGACGGCGTAACAAAGTTTTAACCGAAGCGGACTAGCATCCCGCGATTATTCAATTCAACCGAAAGACAGCCATGGCCAACACCGAACACACCTCTAAACAATTCGATGCCGAACTGGAGGCGGTACGCTCGCGCGTATTGCAGATGGGCGGGCTGGTCGAGAGCCAGATCCGGCTGGCGGTGGACTCTCTGGTCAATGGCGATGTGGCGATGATGACCAGGGTGATCGAGGATGACCATCGGGTGAATGCGATGGAAGTCGAGATCGACGAGAGTTGCAACCATATTCTGGTGCGGCGCCAGCCGGCCGCCGGCGATTTGCGCATGGTGATGACGGTGATCAAAACCATTACCGATCTGGAGCGCATCGGTGACGAGGCGGAAAAGATCGCGCGCATGGCCAAGCTGTTGTCGCAGAAGGAGCGGCTGCACTTGCCGCGCTATAACGAGATCAAGCGTGCTGCCGAGATTGCTCTCGACATGCTGCACAAATCGCTGGATGCGTTTGCGCGTCTGGATCTGGCGACGGCGGCGACCGTGGTGCGCCAGGATGAGCTGGTGGACGAGGAGTTCCGTTCCATCATGCGCTACCTGATCACGTTCATGATGGAAGACCCGCGCACCATTTCCACTTCGCTCGAGATCCTGTTCGTGGCGAAGGCGATCGAGCGCATCGGAGACCACGCCAAGAACATGTCTGAATATGTGGTCTATATGGTCAAGGGCCGCGATGTGCGGCATGTGACGGTGGAAGAGATCGAGCGCGAAGTCCAGCAGTAAGCAGCTCCCTCTTTGACGGCGAACTGCGAGAGCTGGCGCAGGGATGCCGGCACCATCCGCGCCGCGCGCCCCATATCCGGGCGAAAGATGTAAAGCGGCTTTCGCCGCCTGTCCAGCCAGCAAATAGAGACCGATCCGACCTGACAATCATGCAACGCCAATCCCTCATCGCCGCTGTTGACCTTGGTTCGAACAGTTTTCGCCTGCAAGTCGCACGGGTGGTGGATGACCAGCTTTACATGCTGGACGGCCTGCGCGAAGCGGTCAGGCTTGCGGCGGGTCTGGATGAAGAGAAGTTTCTGACCGAAGCGGCGCAACAGCGCGCCTTGTCCTGCCTGCAAAAATTCGGTGAGCGGTTGCGCGGATTGCCGCAGGAGGCCGTGCGTGCGGTGGGCACCAATTCCCTGCGGGTCGCCCGGAACGCGCCCGAATTTCTCAAACAGGCCGAGCTTGCGCTTGGTTTCCCGATTGAAGTCATCGCCGGCCGGGAAGAGGCGCGCCTGATCTATCTGGGGGTGGCGCAAGGACTGCCGCGTACCGACGAGCGCCGCATGGTGATGGATATCGGCGGCGGCTCGACCGAGTTCATCATCGGCCGGGGCTTGCAGCCAGAGCGGCTGGAAAGTCTGTACATGGGCTGCGTCAGTTTTAGCGCACGCTACTTTGCCGACGGCAAGATCCACAAATCCAATCTCAAGGAGGCCGAGTTTGCGGCCCGCAACGAACTGCAGACTATCGTGGCGGATTACACCAGCGGGCACTGGGACGTGGCCATGGGCTCGTCCGGGACTGCGCGGGTAATCTGCGACATCCTGGAACAGAACGGCTTCAGCGATGGGGGCATCACGCGGGAAGGGCTGGAAAAACTCCGTGCCCAGCTGCTCAAGGCCGGTGATCTGAACAAGCTCGAACTGCAAGGCATGAAGCTGGACCGGACGCCCGTGCTGGCGGGCGGCTTCGCCATCATGTACGCGGCATTCTGCGAACTCGAGATTGCGCAAATGCAGCCCGCGCTGGGCGCGCTGCGCGAGGGCGTGCTGTATGACTTGTTGGGCCGGTTCACCCACAACGACATGCGCGAAGCCACCGTACTGCAGTTCATGCGCCGTTACCATGTGGCGCCCAGGCAGGCGCAGCGTGTCGCGGATCTGGCAGCTCTTCTGGCCCGGCAGTTTCTGGCGGAACAACTGGACGAAACGGCGCTGCAATACCTGGATTGGGCGGCAAGATTGCATGAAATCGGGATCAGCGTCGCCCACAGCGGCTACCACAAACATTCCGCATATATCCTTGCCAATGCCGACATGCCCGGATTTTCGCGGAAAGACCAGATGCGCTTGAGCCTGCTGGTCCTCGCGCATCGCGGGGGACTGGAGAAGCTGCGCGCGCAACTGCGCGACGCGCAGGATTTCGCGCTCGTGATGTCATTGCGCCTCGCCGCGCTGCTCTGCCGCAATCGCAGTGCAGCTGCATTGCCCTCAATCCAGGGCCGATTCAGCGGGACCAAGTTCCATCTGATTCTGGAGCACGGATGGCTGACGCAGAATCCCCTGACCGAAACCGCCTTGCAGGACGAAGCAAAGCAATGGAAGGCGCTGGACATCAGCGTGCAGATCAAGGAAGACTGAAGCCCCGCAACGGGGTGGGCAATTTGCGCTATTGGTCACATTGCCGCCAGCAACTTGTTTCCATCATGCGAAACGCGTGATGTCAAAATTAAGTAATCTCTGATTGCACAGCTGTCATAGATTAAAGTCACAAAAGAGTGGTGCTTAATTGTGGGAGCCCGATTTATCGGGCGATTTCAAGATCGGCTATCGCCCGATAAATC
>JAVHSB010000126.1:0-3552 GCA_036171955.1 Sideroxydans sp. | reverse complement strand
CCGATGACGACGTAACCCCACCAGAACAGTTGCGGATAGATGTCGCCGTCACGCAGGATGAAATATTCGAATGCGCTCTGGCGCGAGAAATACAGATTGGTGAGGTGATAGGCGGCCACGAAATACAGCGCGGCGACCACAAACACACCCATCAGGTTGCGCATGCGTTTCTGCACGTAGTCATCCAGCGCAATTCCGTTCCATGAATAGATGGCGGATTGCACCAGATGGAACACCGCTATGCCCCAGGCGAACGATAGGATGATGAACATCGGGGGCAGGATCGCCGAGCCATAGGCCTGACGGGCACCGAGGAACGCAAAAATCAGGCCGGTTCCGGTGGTTAGCACGAAGCGCCAGATGAACACTGCCAGCCCGGCCGGTTTCGACCATGGATACATGCGGCGTTCCATCATGGTCCACAGGTAAACCAACACCGCGGCGAACATGCCCGAATACAGCAGCACATTCCATGCGAACACCGAGGTGGGGTTGTAATTCGTCGCCGCCACGATCACGCGGTCGGGACGTCCCAAGTCGAGCATCAGCACCATCAATCCGCCGCCCAGCATGGCGATCGAAAGCAGTCCCGCCAGCGGGGAGCGCGCCTTGTAGGCGGGCTTGTTGAACACCGATCCGATCGAGGATACGTTGAGGACGCCCGACGCCGCCACGATCAGGAAAATCGCGAACACGTGCGGCATGCCCCACACGATCTGGTTGTTCATGCCGGTGACGATATGGCCTTGCGTCTCCATCTCGTGCACCGCCGCCAGACCGGCCAGCACCACCAGTGTGGCAACCGCGAGCAGTGAATAAAAGAGCGAGCTTCTTAATTGGTTGGGCGAGGTGTATGACATTTATTATATCCCCTGGTAGCGTACGCCCGGATTCAGATGCAAATCGGCGCGAATCTGGACGCTGGCGACGGTGCGAACTTTCACGGCGATCTCGCTGTTGGCGTCATTCAAGTCTCCAAACAGGATGACGTCGTTCGGACAGGCTTCCGCGCACGCCGGTTTCCCGCCCTGATCCACCCGGTGCACGCACAGGGTGCAGGATTCGACCGTCCCTTTGCCGCGCGGCACGTCCGGATTCTGGTCATGCAGCGGCTCATGCACGAAAGAGCGCGCCTTGTACGGACAAGCCATCATGCAATAGCGACAGCCGATGCAGCGGTGCTTGTCCACCAGCACGATCCCGTCCGCGCGCTTCATTGAGGCATTGGTCGGGCAGACATCGACGCAGGGCGGATGCTCGCAGTGTTGGCACATCATGGGCAGGGACAGTTCGCGCCCGGTGCTGATTTCCTTCAGTTCGATCTTGCGGATCCACTGCGAATCGGTCGCAGCCGTTCCGCCGGACAAGCCGTTTTCCTTGTTGCAGGCGGTAACGCATTCATTGCAGCCCGGTTTGCACTTGGCCGTGTCGATCAGCATGCCCCAGCGCACTTTGCTGCTGGCACCTTCCGCCTTGCCATGGGCCGTGTCGAATAACAGCATGCCCGGAGCGATCGCCACTGCGGCCGCCCCTACGGATGTCTTCAGGAAATCCCGGCGCTGCATGCCGATTCCGCTCATTTCGCGCTCCTTTGTTGCAACCATGCACTCTTGCGCTTGCCGGAGTGGCATTCAAAACAATCCAGCTGGACCGCCTCGTAACGGTGGCAACCGACGCAGAAACTGTCCTCCCGTGCGATCACACTGTCATCCCGCACACTGGCGTGGCACTCGATGCAATTCTTGAGGCTGATCTTGTCGTCGCGGATGCCCTTGCGCAAGGCCTCGTCGCGCTGGTGTTTCAGCAGGTGCATGTGGTTCTTGCGCATCCACTGCGTGTCTTCCACGCACTGCCCGCCCTTGCCGATGTCCAGCTTGGGCGTGGTTTCAGCTGCTTGTGCAGGAGAAAGGACCAACAGTGCCAAAAACGCAATGATCAACCCGGATGAAGCCTTGAAAAAGTCGGCGAGACGGATGCGGCGCAAGGCGTGCGACGCACAGCCACCGAGACATACCACGAAGGTAAGCGAGGCGGCGAGCATCGCACAACGCAGCGAGGCGCCGTCGCAGACACTATTACAAGGTTTCATCACTCGCCCAGTCCCATCTGGATGTACCCGGTCGGACACACGTCGGCACAGATGTGGCAGCCGATGCACTTGTCGTAATCGGTGGCAACATAGCGTCCCAAGGTGGATTCGCTCTTCTTGACGCGATACACCGCGGTCTGCGGACAATACACCACGCAGTTGTCGCATTCGAAACACATGCCGCAGCTCATGCAACGTTTGGCTTCCGCAACAGCTTCGGCCTCGTTCAACTTGCCCAGGCGGTCGTCGAAATTGCCGAGTGCGCTTTCCTTGTTCAGGGTGGTGACGCCGCGCTTGTTCCGCGGGGTGAAACCAAAGTGTCCGAGGAACAGCTTGTCATGCGGAATGATGTAACGATCGGAGCGATTGTCGTAATTGTGGACAGCGACATTGGTATTGCAGGTGCCACGCAACGGCTCGTGGATCTCCTTGATCTCGAGTCCCCTTTCCGCCATCTTGCGCATCAGGTCAAACTGGTGCGCGTCGATCTTGGGCCGTTTTTCCAGATCGATGCCGAGCAGGAAGTTGTGGATGCCGTCGGCCGCGATCGAGCCGTGGCCGATCGCGGTCGTCAGCAGGTGCGGGCGAATCACGTCGCCGCCGGCAAACACGCCGGGCTTGCCGCTGACCACATAGTTGCGATCCGCTGTGACCGCCCCCTTGCCGTTGTTGAACTCTTCCAGACCGGTGAAATCGACGGCCTGTCCGATCGCGGAGACGATCAGGTCGGCTTCCAGATCACGCTCGCTTCCCTCGATATTCTTGATCTCCAGCTTGCCGCCGGCAATCTTGGCTTCGCACTGCACCACGCGCAACGCTGTCGCGCGGCCGCTCGCGTCGCGCACGATGCCCACGGGGGAGAGGCCGCCGAGAATGGCAATCCCTTCCGCCTGCGCCTGCTCGATCTCGTGCTTGTTGGCCTGCATCTTGTCCACATTGAAGATGGATGTCAGTGTCACATCCGCACCTTCCTTGGCCGAGATCGTCGCCACATCGTGCGCCAGATGCCCGGCGATTGCCGCTTCGGCATCGGTCGGGTTTGCATTCTTGATATGGCCCAGACGCCGCGCCACGGTTGCCACGTCGATCGAGGTATCGCCGCCGCCGACCACCACCACGCGTTTGCCGACATGCTGCAGGCGGCCTTCGTTGAAGGCCTTCAGGAAAGCGGTAGCCGTCACGACATTAGGGGCCGCGGAATCCGCGATCGGCAACGCGCGGCCGGATTGTGCGCCCATGCCGAGAAACACCGCATCGAATTCCTTGCGCACCTGTTCAAGGCTGACATCGGTGCCGACGCGCGTCTTCATGCGCGTCTTCACGCCGAGGTCGAGGATGCGCTTGATCTCCGCATCCAGCACTTCACGCGGGGTACGGAAACCGGGAATGCCGTAGCGCATCATTCCGCCCAATTGCTCGTGTTCGTCGAAGATGGTGACTTCATGCCCCTTCAGCGTGAGCTG
>JAVHSB010000125.1:0-3556 GCA_036171955.1 Sideroxydans sp. | reverse complement strand
GGCGTGGTCGGTCAGACGCCCGATATGGCGCCAGATCAGGCGATGTTCCGTACGGTAGAAATCCTGCTCGCCCAGCAGATCGGTGACCTTGTCCCATGCGCTGGTGTCCAGCAGGATGCCGCCCAGCACCGATTGCTCCGCTTCGACCGAATGCGGCGGCAGTTTCAATGCTTCAAGCTGTGAATCGGCAACGGGAACGGAAAAGTTCTGCATGGCATGGAGGCGAATTACGTGGGCGGGATTTTACACTGCGATGCGGCAACGTAACGGAAAAACAAAAAGGGCTGTTGCCAGCCCTTTTTGTCGTGCGACAACTAAATGTTGTGACGGGATTACTGCTCGCCCAGCACCGAGACAACGACATCGACAGCCACATCGGGATGCAAGGCGATGCTCACCGTATGGTCGCCAATCTGCTTCAAATGACCTTCGGGCATGCGCACCTGCGCCTTCTCGACCTGGTGGCCTTGGGTGGCCAGCGCGAGCGCGATATCGGCATTGGTGACGGAGCCGAACAGCTTGCCGTCAACGCCGGCCTTCTGCACGATTTGCACGGTCAGACCGTTCAGCTTGGCACCGCGAGCCTGTGCATCGGCGAACTTGGCCGCTTCACCCGCTTCCAGTTCGGCGCGGCGCACCGCGAAATCAGCCACGTTATTTTCGGTTGCGCGCTTGGCCTTTCCTTGCGGGATCAGGAAATTGCGCGCAAACCCGTTCTTGACTTTGACCACATCGCCCAATTGGCCGAGGTTGACCACTTTTTCCATCAGAATCACTTGCATGATCTACTCCTTAATGCAAATCGGTGTAAGGCAGCAATGCCAGGAAGCGCGCGCGTTTGACCGCCACGCTCAACTGACGCTGGAAGCGCGTCTTGGTCCCGGTGATGCGCGCCGGGATCAGTTTGCCGTTCTCGGAGATCATCTCCTTCAGGATGTTGATGTCCTTGTAATCCACTTCCGCAATCTTCTCCGCAGTGAAACGGCAGAATTTGCGGCGTTTGAACAACTGACGCGAAGAGCTGTTCTTCTTGTCGTCTTTTTTCTTAAATACACGAGCCATTTTGTGCTCCTATCTCAATGTTACGTTATCAATGTGCAATACCAGTTGCGCGATCTTCAGGCTGCGTTGGGCGAGAAATCCTTCGGCTTCGATTCTCTGACCCGGCGGCAGGCGGCTGATCTGTTGTGCCACCGCACCGAGTGCCAGCGCCGGAATATCGCACTCTACCTGGCGCTGCATCCCCGCTTCCTGCTGGCTTGAGGCGTGGCGTAACTTGAAAGCCATTCGCGCCAGCCCTGCCGGGGTGTAGCGCAATTCTTCCTGCGCCACGACTTCCCCCTCAATCACACAACGGTTGCTGCTCAATCCGAATTACGCAGCCGCAGCTGCAGTCGCCGCTGGCGCTGCTGCGGCTGTATCGGTCAGCGAGCGCGATTTTTCTTCCTTCATCATCACCGACGGGGCGGTCACAGCCGTCTTGGTCTTGATGATCAGATGGCGCAACACGGCGTCATTGAATTTGAATGCATGCTCCAGCTCATCCAGTGTCACCTGGTCGCACTCGATGTTCATCAGTACGTAATGAGCTTTGTGGATCTTCTGGATCGGATAGGCCAACTGACGGCGGCCCCAATCTTCCAGACGGTGGATGTGACCGTTCTTGCCGGTCACCAGCGTGCGATAGCGCTCGATCATCGCGGGCACTTGCTCGCTCTGGTCGGGATGCACGATGAATACGATTTCATAATGACGCATTACATCTCCTTGTGGATTAAAGCCCCCCGACATGGATGGACGGTGGGGCAAGGTTAAAACTCCCAGTTCAGGGAGGCGGGCATTATAGGGATATTGCGCGTCGCGTCAAGCGCCAAGTCACTAATCCGCCGCAAGAATTCGCAGCGGCGAATGCTGGCGCAGCTGCCGCGTCGCCAGCCAGCCGGACAGCGTCACCAGCAGCACGCCCCCCACCAGCCCGGCCAGAGCAATTGCAGGATTGAATTGCCACGCAACATCGAGCACCTGGCGCGCCAGTATCCAGCCCAGCAGTACAGCGCCACCCGCCGCAAACAGGCCGCCCAACCCGCCCAGCAGGACGAATTCAGCCAGATGCAGGCGCAGCAAATAGTGGCTGTCCGCACCCAGGGTGCGCAGGATCGCCGCTTCCTGGCTGCGTTCATTCCGCGTCGCCAGCAAGGCGGCATAGAGCACGACCAGGCCGCTCGATAATGTGAACAGGAACAATGCGCTTACAACCTGTGCGATCTGATCCATGATCGCGCGCACCTGTGCGATCACCGCAGCGGTATCTATCAAGAGCAGGTTCGGGAATTCGCGCGCAAGCGCATCGCCGGCAGCCGTTTTGTCCGGTGGCAGGTAGAAACTGCCGAGATAACTGGCGGGGAAATCCATGAGCAGTGCCGGGGAGGCAATGACAAAGAAATTCACCCGCATCGAGTCCCAGCGCACTTTGCGCAAACTGCTGACGCGCGCACTGAACCGGCTTCCCGCAACGTCATAGGTAAGCGTATCGCCCAGTCGAATGCCCATGGTTTTGGCAATGCCTTCTTCAACTGAAAGTTCGGTTGCTGTGGCATCCGTCCACCATGCACCGCCCACCAGTTCGTTCCATTGCGGCATCAGTGCCATGTACGAAAGATTGAACTCGCGCTCAACCAGACCTCGCGCGCGCGAATCTATGTAATTTTCAGGATTGACGGTGTGATCGTTGATGGCCAGCAGTCGGCCACGCACCATCGGCAACAGCAAGGGCGCCTGCAATCCATGCCGCGCGAAGAATGCGGTCACGTCAGGCAATTGGTCTGGCTGGATATTGATCACGAAGCGGTTGGGAGTATTCGCCGGTAGCGTGCCTTGCCAGCTTTGCAGCAGATCGGCGCGCACCAGGGTCAACACCAGCAACGCCATACCTCCGAGGCTGAGTGCGACAATCTGCACCGCTGCACTGCGACTGTGGCGGGCCAGATTATTGCAGGCGTGGCGCCAGCACACGGGCAGGTATCCGGAGAAAATGACCAATGTCCGCAGGACAATCCAAGCCAGCAAGCCAAAGAGCACCAGGCCCGCAATCAAGCCGCCGAGGACGGTCAATCCCAGTTTCAGCGAGCCTGCCTGCCACAGGAACAGTGCCACCAGCACCCCTGCCGCCAGAGTGTAGATCGCCCACGCACTCGCTTCGGGCAAACCGAGCTCTCGTCGCATTACACGCAGCGGCGATACCCTGCGCAATTGCAGCAAAGGCAGGAAAGTAAAAGCGATCAACAGCGCCAGACCGCTGGCTGCCGCCTTGAGCAATGGCATTGCACCGGGCTGCGGCAAACCGGCTGCGTGCAAGATTGCGATGCTTTCGACCAGTGCGGCTTGCGTGGCATAACCAAGCAAACCTCCCAGCATGACCGCCGACACACCGAATATGACGAACTGGCAGAGGAACAACCACAAGATCTGCCGCTGCTGAGCGCCAAGACAGCGCATGACGGCGCAGGCATCGAGGTGGCGCAACACGAAACTCCGCGCCGCCAGCGCCAGTGCGGCG
>JAVHSB010000124.1:0-3559 GCA_036171955.1 Sideroxydans sp. | reverse complement strand
GCCAGACGCGTGTCGCCAAAGGTGAGCCACACCATGGGAAAGGTGATCACGCCCAGTGTGAAGCCGATGAGCAGGCCGGTGCGCAATTCGCCGGCGACCAGCGAGGACAGGCGCGCGTGGCTCAGCGAGAGACCGCGCACCGCAATGGCTTCGGTCTGAGTGCCGATAGCATCGGCCAGATAGACCAGACCGGGTATAAAAAAGGCGATGGCCACGCGCGAGCCCAGCTCCTGCTCGTAGTGCGCCATGACCCAGGTGGCGATGCCGCTGCCGAGCAGGCCGATCAGCAGCCAGGGCAGCCGGTCGCGCACACGGCGGATGGGCGGCGATTCGATGGCCTCGCGCGCACGGTATGTTTCGCGGCCGATACCGGCGATGCGGTGGATATCCTCGACATGTTCGCGGCGCAGGACGAGCAGCAGCGCTTCGGAAGGAATCACGCCGATCAGGTAATCGTTTTGATCAACCACGGGGACAGCGTTGAGCACGTGGTGCAGCGCCAGCGAGGCAACGCGTTCCTGGTCCTCGTCGGCATGTACGCGCGGTGTATCGCGCCACATGAGTTCTTCGAGAAGTGTCTGCGGCGCAGCGGCCAGCAAATCGGCGATGCGGATAACGCCGAGCAGTTTGCCGTCGGCATCGGTAACACAGAACAGGTCAACGCTCTCGTAGCGATGCCCGCTGAGGCCTGCAACCGCCTGTGCCATGGTTTCACCGGGCAGGCCGCGCGGCACGCCAGCAGAGACATGATGCGCCGCAGTCTCGCCGTGTCGCCCTGAATCGGGATGCTGATGGTGCTCGATGGTCATCTCGTGTACCCCTCGTTATTCCCCAAGACTACAACGAATCGCCGTTGCGCGGTATGACGGATAACGCTTTCATGCGAGCCTTGAGCAATCAGTGGGGGTGCAGTGGCAGGATGACGGGTTGAGGATTTCGGTTGTCGATCGCCAACTTTGGACGCAGTTGCGATTAGACGTTGCCGAGCGTACGTTTGCCGCTGCCGAGGCTGGGTTGTCCATCCGGGCCGTACACGCCAGCCGCTTGTTGCGAGGCGCCGATGAGTGCATGCAGTGCCTGCTGGTTGTAGCGCAGTCTGACCCGGATCAGTTCGCCGCTGGTCTGGTTCAGCCGTTGCGCGAAGGCGGCAAGATCGATCAGCTCATGCCATGCATTGAGCGCGCCCGGAACATGCTTCTTCAGCCAGGATTCAGTCGCCGCCGTCCCCGCTGGCAGACGCGTCTGGCGGTGTCTGACGCGGGCCAGCAGGTCCTCTGCCATCTGTGTTTTACGGGCAGCCAGTTCCAACAATTGGTCAGTGTCCGGGGCGAGCAGGGTTTGCTGTTCCTGTTCGAGCAGTGCAACGAACTGGCGCAGGGCGTCGCATTCGTCCGCGATGTCTTGCCGGATTTCTTCGGGGGAAGCGGTCAACGCGCGCTCGTGGCGATGAGGTTCTTGACGGTGTCGATCAGGCGGTCGGCGACGACTTCGGCGTTGACCTGGAAACGTCCAGCGCTGATGGCCTGCTTGATCTCGGCGACTTTCTGGCTGTCCACCACCGGCGCGCTGGCGATGCTGCTCTCCAGTTCGCGCATCTGGGCACCGGCTGTGCCCAATTGGACGCTGGTGTTGTCGGGCGCGGTCTTGTTGCCGCCGCCAGCGGAGCCGGTTTTAGATGCCGGACTGCGGGTGGTCGATTCACTGTTGCCGCCAACGGGCAAATGCTTGCCGGTCTGATTGATTTTCATGCTGTACTCCATTCAAGGGTGCGATTGACTGCTATATCGACCTTTTCTGCAAAAACTTTAGCAGACTTATCTGCTTCCTGCTGTGAATCCTGCAACCTGACGACGGATTCCCTTTCAGCGCATCAGTTCGGCGACCCCGTTATCGGCGGCGCGCGCGTTCATGACTTGGCCCGATGCGAGGCGGATGCGCACTGCCGCGCCGGCGCCGGCATCGTTCAGCGCCTGTCCTTCACGGTTGATGGTGTAGCCGCTGCCTTGCACCGCGAGGACGACTGTCTGCCCCTGCCGGATGAGCCAGGGCGCACGCAGCATGTCCCTGCGCAGGATCTGTCCGGCCGCGATCGGGTATCTCAAGATCATGCCGACGGCCTGTTGCGGCTGGGTGAGCAGGCCGGGGCGATCCATTTCGCCGCGCTGCATGATGAAATCCGTTTCGCGCAACGTGCTGCCCATGGCCAGCGGCCTGGCGGCAACCAGCAGTCCGGTCGTCACTTTTATTTGCACCGGGACCAGCACTGTCCAGTTCGATGGCGCGCTGCAATGCACCGCGATGCTGGTGTTGCCCTGCAATTTCGCGCCGCCCGGCAGGTAGGCCTGCAAATCGGTGCAGGCCGCGAGGTTCAGGCGGCTGTCGATGCGGCCGGTGCTGATGCTGACCTGGCCTGGCAGGGCGCGCGTTTGTGCCACCGCATAGGCCTGCGCGGCGTCGCGGATCGCGGCGTGTTCCTGCGGAGCCGCGGCAACCTGGCCGTGGTAAAGCAGCGTGACCAGCAGAATCCAGAAGAGGCGTTTCATGGCCGGCATTTTCCCGCGCGCGCAAGAGATCGAAGGAGGGAAATGCAAGGTTTTTTGGGCGTTAATCGGCGGATGGGCTGGACGGCGGCCACACTAGGATGCGAGACATCAACAAAGTAACGGCATGGGGAGATCAGGATGAGCGACAGGATAGACGAGCTGTTCCGGTTCCATCAGACGGCCTTGAATCTGCGCGCGGTGCGGCAGGAGTTGCTGGCTTCCAATATCGCCAATGCCGACACACCGAACTACAAGGCGCGCGACATCGATTTTGCCAGTGCGCTGCAATCCGCGTTGCAGGGCGAAGGGGCGGCGTTGCCGCTCTCCACGACCGCCGCGGCCCACCTGGACGGCGCGAGCGGGCAGACGGTAATGGGTGCGCCGGTGCAATACCGCATCCCGACCCAGCCCAGCGCGGACGGCAACACGGTTGAAATGGATACGGAACGGGCGCAGTTCGCCGACAACGCGTTGCGCTACGAGGCGAGCGTGCGGTTCATCTCGGACAAGGCCAGGGATGTCTTGAGCGCATTGCAAGGCTAGGAGGATTCGACATGTCACTGTTCAACATCTTCAATATCGCCGGTTCGGCCATGACGGCGCAATCGCAACGGCTGAATGTGGTGGCAAGCAATCTGGCCAATGCCGAGAGCGCCAGCGGGCCCGACGGCCAGCCCTACAAGGCGAAGCAGGTGATCTTTGAAACCACGGCGGTGGCAGGCCAGACCGGGCAGGGCGTCAAGGTCGGCGCAGTGGTGGAGGATACGTCGCCCATGCGCGTCATGTACAACCCGGGCCACCCGATGGCGAACGAGCAGGGCTATGTGACCATGCCCAACGTCAATCCCGTGGACGAAATGGTCAACATGATCTCGGCCTCGCGCTCCTACCAGAACAACGTGGACGTGCTCAACACTTCCAAGACTTTGCTGCTGAAAACCCTCACCATCGGACAATAAGGAGACGATTCATGGTCACTTCGGTACAGAACACAGGCGGCGCGACTGCCGCACCCG
>JAVHSB010000123.1:0-3612 GCA_036171955.1 Sideroxydans sp. | reverse complement strand
CGCGGCGGTGATGGAAGTGTCGTCGCACGCGCTGGCGCAGGGGCGCGTCAACGGAGTGCATTTTGATGTCGCGCTGCTGACCAACCTGACGCGCGACCACCTCGACTATCACGGCGACATGCAGCACTACGCGGCGGCGAAACGGCGCTTGTTCGACTGGGCTCGGCTGGGGCATGCGGTGCTCAACCTAGACGACCCGTTCGGCGCGGAACTCGCCGCGCAATTGCGCGAAGGCGGGGCGGAAGTGGTGGGCTACGGCCTGCTGCCGGGTTCGCTCGAGCTGGCCCGCCGACTCGGGATACGCGGCGTGCACGGCGTGTTGCAGCACGCGGATGCGCAGGGAATGGACATCCTGTTGCACACCAGTTGGGGCGATGCGGCATTGCACAGCCGACTGCTCGGCCGTTTCAACGCCGCCAATCTGCTCGGCGCACTGGCGGTGCTGCTGGTGAGCGATGTTCCGGTCGATGCGGCGGTGCGTGAACTCGGTGTGCAGAAAGCGGTGGCGGGACGAATGCAGGCCATGGGCGGCAAGGACGCGCCGACGGTGGTGGTGGATTACGCCCACACGCCGGATGCGCTGGAGAACGTGCTGTGCACCCTGCGCGAAGTGCAACCGGCAGGCGGTCGCCTCATTTGCATTTTCGGATGTGGCGGCGATCGCGATCGCGGCAAGCGGCCGATGATGGGCCGGGTGGCCGACCGTTTTGCCGACGTGCGCATCCTCACCAGCGACAATCCGCGCAGCGAGGCGCCGGAGGACATCATCGACGAGATCGCCGCCGGCATGTCGGGTGAATTCCGGGTGATTGAAGACCGCGCCCGTGCCATCACTGAAACCATCGCCGCCGCAAAGCCGCAGGACACCGTGCTGGTCGCGGGCAAGGGGCATGAGAATTATCAGGAAATTGCCGGAGTGCGCCATCCCTTTTCCGACAGCGAGATCGCGCAGCGGGCGTTGAGCGTGTGGACACCGAAGGAGCGCTGGCCGACATGATGCTGCTTTCCGAAATTGCCGGCGTGCTGCACGGGCGGGTGGACGGCCCGGACACGCGCTTCTTCGCCGTCTCGACCGATACGCGCACGGTCTCAAAGGGAGATCTGTTCGTCGCGCTCAAGGGCGAGCGTTTCGACGGCGCGCAGTTTGTCGCGCAGGCCGCGCAGGCCGGAGCCGTCGCGGCGCTGGTGAATCGGGATGCCGCAACTGCGATTCCGGCCGCGGGCATACCGCTGCTGGCGGTGGCAGATACCCGACTGGCACTGGGGCAGCTTGCGGCGCACTGGCGCCGCCAGTTCGACATCCCGCTGGTTGCCGTCACCGGCAGCAATGGCAAGACCACGGTGAAGGAAATGCTGGCGGCGATTTTGCGCCGGAAGATCGAAGAGGAAATGGACGATGGCTCCCGCTCCCTGCGGGAGAGGGAATGCTCCGAAGAGGCCGACCAACGGGTATTGGCCACCCAGGGCAATTTCAACAACGACATCGGCGTGCCGCTCACGCTGCTCAAACTGCGCGCGCAGCACCGCTATGCCGTGATCGAAATGGGGATGAACCATCCCGGCGAGATCGACTATCTGACGCGCATCGCCCGTCCCGATGTGGCGCTGATCAACAACGCATCCGGCGCGCATTTGCTCGGCCTGGGATCGGTCGAGAATGTGGCGCGCGCCAAGGGCGAGATATTCGCGGGGCTGAATGAAGGCGGCGTAGCCATCTTCAACGCCGACGATCCGCATGCGGGAATCTGGCGCGCTCTGGCCGACCGCCATGACGTGCTGGATTTCGCACTGGGCCATGCGGCGGCAGTGCACGGCCGCTGGCAGCCGCAGGGATTCGGCGGCGTGCTGGAGGTACACACAGCGGCGGGCGAATTGCAGGTGCAGTTGCAAGTGCCGGGCGAGCACAACGCGCGCAATGCGCTGGCGGCGGCGACTGCGGCACTGGCGCTGCGCGTGCCGCTGCCCGTCATCGCACAAGCGCTGCAAGGATTCGGTGGCGTCGCCGGCCGTCTGCAGCGCAAGGCGGCGTGTCAGGGCGCGACGCTGATCGACGATACCTACAACGCCAATCCGGCCTCGATGCGCGCTGCACTGGAAGTGCTGGCGCAGGCACAAGGCAAGCGCATCTTCGTGCTCGGCGACATGGGAGAACTGGGCAAGGACGCGGCGCAATTCCATCGCGAGCTCGGCATCGCCGCGCGCGAGCTCGGCATCGAGCGCCTGTTTGCGCTGGGTGAGTTGAGCGCGCTGGCGGTGCAGGCTTTCGGCAACGGCGCCAGCCATTTTGCCGACCTGGAAACACTGCAACCACGGTTGCTGGCGGAACTGGACGCGCAGACCACGGTGCTGATCAAGGGTTCGCGCTTCATGCGGATGGAACGTGTCGTGCAGGCCTGTGCGGCACAACAGGAGGAAACATGCTGCTCTCACTAGCCCAATGGTTGTCGCCGGATATGCGCCTGCTCAGCGTGTTCAACTACATCACGCTGCGCGCGGTGATGGCGGCGATGACCGCGCTGATCATCTCTTTCATGCTGGGGCCGTGGACCATCCGCAAACTGGCCGCGCTGAAGATCGGCCAGTCGGTGCGCAGCGACGGCCCGCAGACCCATCTGGTGAAGGCGGGCACGCCGACCATGGGCGGCGCGCTGATCCTGATGTCGGTGGCCATCACCACCCTGCTCTGGGGCGACCTGCACAACGCTTATGTGTGGGTGGTGCTGCTGACTACGCTGGGCGTCGGCGCCATCGGCTGGGTGGACGACTACCGCAAGGTGGTGCATCGCAACCCGGACGGTCTGTCAGCCGGCGCCAAGATGTTCTGGCAGTCGCTGATCGCGCTGGCGGTCGGCATCTATCTGTGGATGCACGCCACGCTGCCGCAGCACACCGAGGTCGTTGTGCCGTTCTTCAAACACTTCGTCATCCCGCTCGGCATGACGGGCTTCCTCGTGCTGGTCTATCTGGTCATCGTCGGCAGCAGCAACGCGGTGAACCTGACTGACGGCCTCGACGGACTGGCCATCATGCCGACGGTGATGGTGGCGGCGGCACTGGCCATCTTCGCCTATGTCGCGGGCCACGCCGAGTTCGCCAAATATCTGGGCGAACCCGCCATCCCGGGTGCGGGCGAACTGGCCGTGTTCTGCGCGGCCATTTCCGGCGCGGGCCTGGCCTTCCTCTGGTTCAACGCCTACCCGGCTGAGGTGTTCATGGGCGATGTCGGTGCGCTGGCGCTGGGCGCGGCGCTGGGCGTGGTGGCCGTGATCATCCGCCAGGAACTAGTGCTGTTCATCATGGGCGGCGTGTTCGTGGTGGAAGCGGTGTCGGTGATGCTGCAGGTGTCCTGGTTCAAATACACCAAGCGCAAATACGGCACCGGCCGCCGCATTCTGCTGATGGCGCCGCTGCACCATCACTTCGAGCAGAAGGGCTGGAAGGAGACTCAAGTCGTGGTGCGCTTCTGGATCATCACGATGATGCTGGTCTTGATTGGACTGTCCACGTTGAAACTGAGATGACAACTTTGCGCGACAAATCGGTGTTGATCCTCGGCCTCGGCGAGACCGGGTTGTCGCTCGCGCGCTATCTGCATGGGCAGGGTGCGCGCCT
>JAVHSB010000122.1:0-3655 GCA_036171955.1 Sideroxydans sp. | reverse complement strand
GGACAATGGTTTTGCCCCAGGGACTGCAAGCGTTGCCGGAATTGCGCCTCGTCCATCTGTCCGGCTAATCGTCGCCCAGTTCCGGGGCTGGCTCGCGCACCTGGTTCAGCAGGTCTTCGGCTTCCAGCTCGTTGCCGGCATGAATCATCCTGACCAGACCGTTGGCAGCCCACACTTCATCCTTGCGCAGTTGTTTGGTGCGCGCCGATGCTTCCTTGTAGGTTTCATGCTGCTCCAGTTTTTCCAGCAGGCGCAGCGGGCGCTCGGTGATGCGATAGATGTAATAGGGCATGGCAGTCTTTCGTTTGTGGCCGGACGCGCGTTCAGGGCGCGGGGCGTTTCAGGAAGGTGATGACATTGCTGCCGGGTGCGTTCTTGCTCGCGCAACTATTCTCCCCGAGCCCGGCCAATTGTTCCGCCTCGTGCAGCAGGTTGATGACATCCACGTAGAACTTCTGCTTGACCATCATCAGCGCAGTGAAGCCGCCCTCGTTCTTTGCCAGGACATCTGCGCCCGCTTCGAGCAGCGCCTCGACCACGGCGGTTTCGCCGTACCCTGCCGCCAGCATCAGCGGACGCACGCCGAATCCGATGGGAGCCTCCACGTTGGCGCCAGCGGCGATCAGCATTCTTGTCACGTCGGCAAATCCGCGGTCGAGTTCGCCGTTGTAACAGGACTTCATCAGCGCAGTCCAGCCTGCCGGATCTGTCGCATTGACGTCCGCGCCGGCCTCCAGCAGCAGCTCGACCATCGCGCTGTCGCCGCGGTGCGCCGCATGCATCAGCGCGGTTACGCCCTCGGCATCCGCCATACCGGCATCGGCACCGGCGGAAAGCAAATTCTGCACGGCCGCCGCATCACCCGACTTGACTGCTTCGATCATTCTCTCGCCCATGGCTGCCTCGCTTATTTCTGTACGGTCTTTTGCAATGCTTCGCGGATCGCTTCCGGTGACTTCATGATGTTCATGAAGCTGTTCTTGCCCATCATGGAAAGTTCGGGAAAGTTGATGGCGATGCGGAAGCGTGCATACAGGGCATAGACCTTGTTGCCGGAGACCAGCACCTCGTACGGCAGATGCGCGGTTGACCTGACCTCATGAAAATCGATCTCGGACATGATGAAGCGGTCATCCATGTATTTCCCCGCCTTGCCTTCGCCCTGCAAGGCCACGCCGAACACGCTTTCCTGCTTACCCGGAATATCCACGCGATAGACCTTGCGCACGCCGTTTTTGTTGCTCGTCAGCTTGGCATCAACCGCCTGCACCGCCTCCGCGTAGCTCGCATATTCGGCCAGTTCGCTCGGCTCGTCGAAATATTCCATGCCCAGCATGTAGTGATACTTGCGCGCCTGTTTGGCGGTCAATCCCTTGGCGCCGAACTCCTCCACCTTGCCCAGCGCCTTTTCCAGCGCCGCCGCAACACCGGCCAGGTCACCTTCCATGCGATACACGTTGGCCATGTACACAGGGTTGGTATAGCTGACCTGCACTTCCTTGCCAGCCGCAGTCACTGCCACGCGTTGCACTGCACCATAGCCGCCGAATTCGGATGCGGCGGCGTTCTTCTTCAGCTCGTCGTTGGTGATCACGATGATATCGGCCTCCGGATAGGGAGCATATTCGCCGGCCACGGTGAACCCGGCCGCGGACAGCGCCGTTTTCACCTGCATCGACTTCTCGGCCACCGTGCCCTCACCCTTCGAGGCAAGCACAAACGGTTTGAGCAGCTCGGCCGCAAAAGCGCCGCCAGCCATGAACAGCAGCGATAACAACAAACCGACTCGTATCATTCGCATCATGCTTCTCCTGTGGTTATTTGACTGCCTCTACGAAAACCCGGGTCTTGGGCAGGCCAAGCTCCAGGAAAAAACGTTCGGCCACGGCGACGGCTTCCGCCGGACCGGCCACGTAAATATCGCCCTGCATCAATTCCTCCTGCTGCGCGACTATCGTCGCCAGATAGTCGTTCAGCTGCGACTCGCGTTTCGCATTCATCGCCCGCAGGTCGAAATTCGCAACGTGCTCGGAATAATCAAAGGTGTCCAGCGCATCGTCCCATGCCCGTCCCACGTTCGGCAGGTATATCTGCTGCTGCGTCGAGCCGATCCAGTAAAGATGGATCGATTCGGCCTCCAGCGACATGGCGTGCTCGACCAGACTCTTGAGCGGGGCGAAGCCACTATCGAAGGCGATGAAAAACAGAGGGCGCCCCGACTGCTCGTGCAGGATGAATTCACCCTGCGGCCCTTCGACTTGCACCGTCTCCGCGTTCTTCAGCCGGTCGAACACGTAGTCCGCAAACAGGTTCCCTGTCTGCCGGCGCACATGGAACAACAGGTTGCGGTCATCACACGGGCAACTGGCGATGGGCAGCTCCGCCGCAAATGACCCGCCGACCTTCAGCATCACGCGCTGTCCGGCAAGGAAGCGCAGGCGCTGGCTGCGCGGGGTCTGCAAGTGCAGCAGGATCACTTCGTCATTGAGGCTGGCCTTGCTCTTCAGGGTGGCATCGATCTGCTGGAACGGGATGTCCTGCACCCCGTCGCTCACCTTCGCTTCGATCACGACATCGGTGACCGCCGTGTTGCTGCACAGCAGCACCACGCCCCGCTCCTTCTCCGCCTGCGTCAGCGGATAGTCGTGGTGGCGCGTCTTCTTCACCTCGCCCGACACGATGCGGCCTTTGCACAAGCCGCAATTGCCGCCGCTGCAACCATAATTGAGCGAGACCCCGGCGCGCAGCGCCGCCTCCAGCAGGGTCGCCTGCCCCTCCACCAGGAAATCCTGCTTGCTCGGCAGCAGCGTGACCTGTGCGGACAGGACGCTCAACACGCCGTCCTTGACCGCAAGCGGATTAGCGAACCCGGGCGTCATCGCCAGCTCCACTTCGTGTTCCAGCCAGCGGCGCAATGCGACGATCACCGCGCCCGTTTCGCCCGCTGCCTGCTGCTCGGTATCCTGCAATCTGTCCCATAGTCTCCCCAACAATGCATTGAACTGACTGACCTGCATTTCGCTTTGCGACAGACGCCGGCTCAAATCGGTGAGGCGTGTCGCCAGCACTTCGGCATCGGGCAGGAGGCGCTCGAACACGCGTTTGGCGAATGCGCGTTCCTTGATCTGCGTTACCCGCCGGTACTCGGCGGTATCCTCCAGTTGCGCGGCGGGATAGCACGCCAGCAGGTCCTTGACCGCGACCATGCCGTCGAAGGCCACCAGCTCACCGCTCTTCATCTTTTTCTGCAACTCGACCCGCGTTGCCCCAACCAATTTCGCCGCACGGGTCAGACTCAACAGGTGTTCCATCTCGCTCTGCCTTCCTCAAGCGTGCGCGCGTTTCACGCAGCCCCTTGCGGGTGGAACCAGGCCAGTTTTTCGCGCAGCGTCACTACGCCGCCGACAATGATCAGCGTTGGCGCCTGCGGTTTCTCGCGCTCGGCGATGCCTGGCAGTGTCGCCAGCGTGCCGGTGAATACGCGCTGGTTAGGGGTTGTGCCTTGCTGCACGATGGCAATCGGCGTGGTATCGGGCAAACCGTGTTCGATGAGCTTGGCGCACAGACTCTCCAACCCGTGCAGCCCCATATAGACGACCACGGTCTGGCGCGGACGGGCCAGCAACTCCCAATCCAGATTCATCGTGCCATCCTT
>JAVHSB010000121.1:2369-3667 GCA_036171955.1 Sideroxydans sp. | reverse complement strand
CAGACATAACCAGCGACTTGGCTGGCGTTGTTTGCCAGCTTAGTCGAATGGCTAGCAGTTTCATCAGTCCTCGCCGACTACCCATGACTGGCCTCCGCTACTCGGCGGATGCACAGGGGATTGGGGCGGCCTGCAAACAAATTCTTGCTCATGGACAAACTCGACAACTTTCTTACCCGTGCCGAAGGCCTGCTCTCCCGCCTGGAAGCCATCCTGCCCGGTACACAACCGCAAGTCCCAGATTGGCGGTCTGCCGCTGCATTTCGCTGGGATCACCGGCAGCGCAACTTGCATCCCGTCCCTAATTTCCAGCGCATCGCGCTTTCGGACCTGCTTGGTATCGACGACCAGAAGCTGCGCATCCGGCAGAACACGCTGCAATTCGTGTGTGGCGGCACGGCGAACAATGTGCTGCTTTCAGGCGCGCGCGGTACGGGCAAGTCGTCGCTGGTGAAGGCATTGCTGAACGAGTATGCCGCGCAAGGGCTGCGCGTGATCCAGATCGACAAGCAGGGGCTGACCGACCTGGCGCAGATCGTCGGGCTGGTGCAGGGGCGCGGCGAGCGCTTCATCCTGTATTGCGACGATCTGTCCTTCAATTCCGACGAACCCGGCTATCAGGCGCTCAAAGCCGCACTGGACGGAGACCTCGTGGCTTTTTCCGACAACCTGCTGATTTACGCGACATCGAATCGCCGCCACCTGATGCCGGACTCCATGCAGGACAACCTTGCCACCCGCTATGCGGGCGACGAAGTGCATCCCGCCGAAAGTGTGGAGGAAAAGATTTCGCTTTCCGATCGTTTCGGTCTGTGGATTTCGTTTTATCCCTTTGTGCAGGATGAATATCTGGCTGTGGCGGCACACTGGCTGGCGCATCATGGCTGGCTGCACGGGCTCACCGAAGAGGTGCGCACGGCAGCCCTGCAATGGGCGCTGCAGCGCGGCTCGCGCAGCGGCCGCGTGGCGGGCCAGTTTGCGCGGGATTGGTGCGGCCAACATGTCGCTCGATAAACTCGTTGCGGTCTCTGCGGCCGTGCTGCAACGCACGGACGGCACTTTTCTGCTCGCGCAGCGTCCCCCGGGCAAGATATGGTCCGGTTACTGGGAATTCCCCGGCGGCAAGATCGAACCGGGCGAGAGCGCGCACGATGCGCTGGTGCGCGAGCTGCAGGAGGAGCTTGGGATCACGGTCAAGACCGCCTATCCCTGGCTAACACGCGTGTTCAGCTATCCGCATGCCACAGTCAGATTGAATTTCTTTCGCGTGACTGCATGGTCGGGCAAATTGCATCCGC
>JAVHSB010000121.1:0-2269 GCA_036171955.1 Sideroxydans sp. | reverse complement strand
GCTGCGATTTTGCCGTGCTGTCGCCCGTGTTGCCGACACAATCGCATCCGGGCGCGACACATCTGGGCTGGGAGCATTTCGCCACGCTGGTGGCGGGAGCATCAATTCCGGTTTTTGCTCTGGGAGGTTTGCGCCAGACGGATATGCAGAACGCATGGCGGCAGGGCGCACATGGCATCGCCATGTTGCGTCAGGCCTGGGTTTCCTGATCCCCGGAATCTCTTTCGCGCTGCTCGACGCGATATTCCTCGTTTGCCCATTTGCCCAGGTCGATGAGCTTGCAGCGTTCGCTGCAGAACGGGCGAAACCGGTTGTTCGTGTCCCAGGCATGTTCCCGGCCGCACGTTGGGCAAAGGACGAGGAGCGGCTTGTTCATTGCAGCGAGCAGAAAACCAGACTGAAATCGACGTCGTGTTCATACAGCGACGTCCTGGCGGCAAAATCGGCGGCTACGAAACGGATGTTCAGGGCATATTTGTTGGCACTGATTTCCGGGAAGCAGGGAAGGGCATGATCCAGTTGGACGCACAACAGTTGCGCCACGCGTCCGCCCTGCATCTGCTGGAAGGTGCCCTGATGGGCGATGAAAGGCCGGGCGCGTCCGCTTTCGCGCAACAGCTTGAGCATGATATGGATGGCGGCATTGAGCGGCAGCAACGGGGCCAGCCATGTGGTCAGATCGGCGCGCCGCTTTTCTTCCGGCAGATGCTGCCAGTAATGGTAGGAAGGCAGATCAAATTCGCATACTCCGCCCGGGATCACGGCGCGTTGTTTGATGCCCATCAGCCATTCGTTGTCACGCAGGTGCTGTCCGATCTTGCCGCTGATCTCGAGCAGATTCGCACTGATGTCCTCGATTTTATTCAGGATGGCATCCAGCGCATCCTCCGAGATTTGCGGATTGTTGTGTAAGGCGGAAAGCGTTTTTTTCTGGCGATCCAGTTCCTGCAGCAGTTCCGATTTCAGGTCGGCGCGGGATGCCACTTCGAGGATCTCGAACAGAACGCTCAACGCCGCATGGTGATCGGTGCGATCGGCCCGGGCGATGAAACGCTCGATCCGGGCGAACAAATCCTCCAGGCGCAACAAGGTGCGCACGCGCTCGTTCAGGGGGAATTCATAGCTAATCACGGTTGTCGGCCCGGGCTGGCGTTTTGTCGGGGCAGAAAGATATAGGCAGCGTCTTCCATCGTCAACCGTCTTTCAGCGGGGGAGCAAGCTCTGGTGCAAGCGGGCCACCTTTGTCCGCAGTCCATCCAGATCGCCATCGTTGGCAATGATGGCGTCGGCCAGCTTGAGGCGGGCGGCGCGATCGAGCTGCTGGGCCATGATGGCGCGCACCTCTGTTTCGGCCAGCCCGCTGCGCTGCATGGTGCGGCGGATCTGCTCCGGCTCGGGGCAATCCACCACGATTACGCGCTGCAGCCAGTCACGGTAACGGCCGCTTTCGAACAGCAAGGGAACGACAACCAGCGTGTAGGGCGCAGTGGTGGTGGCAGCGGCTGCGGCACGGGCCAGAGCCAGAATCAATGGGTGAAGTATGTCCTGCAGGCGCTGCTTTGCGTCGGGGTCGGCAAATACACAATGGCGCATGCGCGCACGGTCGAGCGCTCCATCTGCGGCCACGTATTCGGCGCCGAATTGCTGGCGGATCGCGGGCATGGCCAGTCCGTCGCGCGCGGTCAACTGATGGGCAATCTGGTCGGTGTCGATGATGCGTGCACCGAGTTCGCCCAGCAGCCGTGCGACCGTGCTCTTGCCGCTGCCGATACCGCCGGTCAGTCCATGGCAGGGCTTCACGGCGCAGCCAGCAATTGCAGGTAGGATTGGTTAAGGGCCGGGCCCCAGAACAGGGCGATCAAGCTGCCTCCGGCCAGATAGGGCCCGAAAGGGATCGGGATGTTGCGCCCGTGTTTGGTCAGCACGATCAGCGCGATACCGACGACCGCGCCGACCAGCGACGAAAGCAGGATGACCAGGGGCAACAGAGTCCAGCCCAGCCACGAGCCGATGGCGGCCAGCAACTTGAAATCGCCGAAGCCCATGCCTTCCTTGCCGGTGGCGAGCTTGAACAGCCAGTACACGCTCCACAGCACGAGATACCCGGCAACGGCTCCAACCACGGCCTGCTCGAGCGAGGTGAACGTCGAATTGAGGTTGCACAGCAGGCCCAGCCACAGCAATGGCAGAGTGATGGCGTCCGGCAACAACTGTGTGTCGAAGTCGATGCAGGTGAGCGCAATCAAGGCCCAGACGAAGAACAACGCGG
>JAVHSB010000120.1:0-3686 GCA_036171955.1 Sideroxydans sp. | reverse complement strand
TCACCTGCGCGGTGCAGTCATCCAGGAACATCTCCAGCATTGCGCTGCCGCCGCGCCCGCCCCCCAGAATCAACACCGGGTATTCACGCACCGGCGTTGCTTGTCTGGCTGTCATTATTTTTTCTCCCCAATCAATTCCTGCTTGCGCAAGGATGGATAACGTCCGGTGCTCCCGCCCGGATTGAACGCGGCCCATTTGCGCGAGCTTTCCAGGCTGGCCTGTTTGTCTTCCGCGCGCACGCCGTGCCGGTTGGGAAAATAGCCTTCCAGCCAGCGCACAATGGGCATGAATTCCTGGCGTTCCCTGGCGCTGTCGAGTTCGTCCTGCTCGAAAATCCCCCTGCCCTGTTCAGCCGCCTGCAGATAGATTTCGCTGTCGCTCAGACTGGTCAGGAAAGGCAATTTGAGCGATGCGAGGAAACGGTCCAGCGCCGCATACGCGGCATTGCTGCGATTCCGCACACGGCTGGCGACGACTGCCATGCGGGCATTGCTGGTACGCGCACCGCCAACCAGGTACAAGTCCTTGATGAAGTCGGCGGAAGCACGGATGTCGATCGGCGAGGGCGCGACCGGGATGATGATGTAGTTGGCCTTGCGCACCAGTTCCTTCAGCAGCAGGCCGCCGATCCCCGCCGGAGCGTCGAGCAACAGCACTTCGGTTTCGGGCGGCACCCAGCCCTGTCGGCTGCCGAGCCGCACATTGCCCCTGGCCGGCGCGCCGCTGGCGGCATGGATGACGGGCAGATCTTTCGGCCGCGCCTGCAGCCAGTGCAGGCTGGATCCCTGCGGGTCGTAATCGAGGATGGCGGTCCGGCTCCGGCGCGCGGCGTAATAGCTGGCGAGATTGGTCGTCAGCGTGGTCTTGCCCGATCCGCCCTTGGAGTTGATCACCAGTATGGTCAGCAATGAATACCCCTATTCTTTCGTCTCGCCCAGAAGCTTCACCGCGCTCCATTGGCGCCGGCTGACGGGCAACCGCTCTTCCAGTCCGTGCAGCTTGAGCAGCCAGCCGCTCTCGCCTTCCTCGCCGCCCTTCTCGAACCCGGCGATGGCGGATTTCGCCACCAGGCAACTGCGGTGGATGCGCACGAAGCGCGCAGCATATTCCTTTTCCAGCGCGGTCAGCGCCTCCTCGATCAGATATTCGCGACTGGCGGTGCGTACGGTGACATATTTCATTTCCGCGCGCAGGTAGATCACGTCCTCGATCGGCACCAGGATGAGATGGCCGCGTTCATGCACCGACAAATGGCTGCGCGCCTCCGGCATCAGTTCCTGCAGCACTTCGGTGCGGATCGGCACCGCGTCGCGCGCGCGCTTCAGCGCCTCGAACAGGCGGCCGAGGCGGATCGGCTTGAGCAGGTAGTCGATGGCGCGCTGCTCGAAAGCCTGAATGGCGTAGGCATCGTAGGCGGTGGTGAAAATGATGACCGGCGGATGTTCGAGCTTGTGCAGATGCCGCGCCAGTTCCAGGCCGGTCATCTGTGGCATGCGGATGTCCATCAGCACCACTTCGGCCGGCGTTGCGCTCAACAGGTCCAGCGCCTCCTGGCCGTTGCCCGCTTCGCCCACCAGCTGCAACTCGATCTGCGCGGCGCAATCGTCCAGCAGCTCCTTCAGGCGGCGGCGCGCCAGCGGCTCGTCGTCCACGATGAACACAGTGAGCGGCAGGATGAAGGTGTCGTTCATTGCGCGCCCCGCTTCAGGTACGGCATGGCGATGTGCACGCCGTAACTGTCGGGCTTGCGTTCCACGCGATACTCGGCCTCGACGTCGAACAGCAGCGCCAGCCGTTCGCGGATGTTGGCCAGCGCGAGATGGTTGCCACCGGACTCCACTGCTGCGGCCGGCAGCGGGTTGCGCACTTCAAGGTTAAGGCGCTTGTCCGCGACATAAACTCTCACCCCGATCACGCCGCCCGCGGCCAGCGGCTCGATGCCGTGATAGACCGCATTTTCCAGCAGCGGCTGCAACACCAGCGGCGGGATCAGCGCATCGTCCGGCATTCCGTCGGTGTGCCACTGCACTTGCAGGCGTTCGCCCATGCGCAGCTGTTCCAGCGCCAGATAATGCTGCGCCAGGGCGATCTCGTCCTGCAGCGGCACCAGTTCGTGCGCCTCGTTCATCGCCATACGGAACAGATCGGCCATGTCTTCCAGTGCCGCCTCCGCGCGTTTGGGTTCGCTGCGCACGATTGCGAGCACGGCGTTGATGCTGTTGAACAGGAAGTGCGGGCGGATGCGCGCCTGCAAGGCCTGCAGCCGCGCATCCGCCAGCGCCGGCGACAAAGCCAGGGTGCGCCAGCGGAAATAGCCCAGCAGCAGCAGTGTGATGACAGCGGCTTGCAGCAGGCGGCGCCATTCGCCGAACCCGCTGTATTCAGGGGTCGCAGCGAACAACTCGCCGCCCATGCGCTCCAGGGCAAAAGTAAGCAACATTACGAGGCAGACGATGAGCAGGACGGCTTGCCCGTAAGCCAGCCGCGCGAACAGCGGATACAGCGCGTACAGCAGCAGCAAGGCGCTCAACAGCACGGGCTGCAGCAGGGCGGAACCGAACAGCATCTGCTGCCACAAGTCGGCCGCCGAAGCGGCCTGCGCCAGCGCGAGGAACAATGCGATAGCGTTCACCAGCAGCACGATGCGCAGCACCGTTCCCATGTTGCGCAAATCGGGCAACAGTCGGTGCTGAATGTTTTGATTTATACTGCGCGTCCGGTTCATAACGATATGGCTCGGTTCACTCCCCCATCCCAACCTTCCGCCGGCGGTAGAAGGCACGAACGTCTCGCCCGGCAAGGGATGAGGATCGGATGAGTGGGCCCATTCTGGACAAGACATGGCAACGATGCAAGACAATCAAACCTGGTCGGGACGCTTCAACGAACCCGTGGCGGAACTGGTGAAGCGCTTCACCGCCTCGGTGGAATTCGACCAGCGACTGGCGCTGGTGGACATCCAGGGTTCGCTCGCCCATGCGCAGATGCTGGCCGAGTGCGGCATCATCGGCGCGCAGGATCTGCAGGACATCCGGCGCGGCCTGGCACAGATCGAGAACGAGATCATCGGCGGCGATTTCGAGTGGCAGCTGGATCTGGAAGACGTGCACCTGAACATCGAAAAGCGCCTGACCGGACTGGTCGGCGATGCGGGCAAACGCCTGCATACCGGGCGTTCGCGCAACGACCAGGTCGCCACCGACATCCGCCTTTATCTGCGCAACGAGATCGACAATATCACCGTGCTGCTCAAGCACCTGCAATCCGCCCTGCTCGACCTGGCGCAGCATCACACGCACACCATCATGCCCGGCTTTACCCATTTGCAGGTCGCGCAACCGGTGAGTTTCGCCCATCACCTGCTGGCCTATTTCGAGATGCTGCAGCGCGATGTCGAACGGCTCGGCGACGCACGCCGCCGCGTCAACCGCCTGCCGCTGGGTGCGGCCGCGCTGGCCGGGACCAGTTATCCGATCAAGCGCGAGCGGGTGGCCGAGCTGCTGGGCTTCGAAGCCGTGTGCCAGAACTCGCTGGACGCCGTGTCCGACCGCGACTTCGCCATCGAATTCACCGCATGCGCGGCGCTGGTGATGACCCACCTGTCGCGCCTGTCGGAAGAACTGATCCTGTGGATGAGCCCGCGCTTCGGCTTCATCGACATCGCCGACCGCTTCTGCACCGGCTC
>JAVHSB010000119.1:0-3734 GCA_036171955.1 Sideroxydans sp. | reverse complement strand
GGCAGTGATATCGTCGGACATGCGTGAACCAATCGGGGTTTGCGCGCTCTATGGCGTGATTCCATTCGCATGGTTACCTGATGACTGTCTCCCGTATCGGCTCCTACTCCATCGTGCGCGAACTGGGCGAAGGGGCAACCTCCAACGTGTATCTGGCGATCCGCGACAAATCTTACGCGTCGGTCGCGCTCAAGCAATTGCGCAAGGGTTGCCAGACCGACTTGCACAAGGCCATGTTCGCCACCGAGGTCGAACTCGGGCGCAAGATGGTGCACAAGAACATCGTGCGCGTGCTGGATGCCGACCTGCTGGAAAAGAGCGGGGCCTATCTGGTGATGGAATATGTGCACGGCGTTCCGCTCGACCGGCATGACCATACCGACACCCTGCTGCCGCTGAAAAAAGTATTGTCCGTCATCGAACAGGTGGCAGGCGCGCTGCGCTATGCGGCCGGACTGGGCGTGGTGCACCGCGATGTGAAACCCGGCAACATCATCCTCAAGCCGAACGGCATCGCCAAGCTCGCCGATTTCGGTTGCGCCATCCCGACCAGCAGGATGGGTGAAGTGGTGGCGGGTAGTCTGGCGTACATGTCGCCGGAACAACTCGAAGGCGAGGCGCTGGATCAACGCGCCGACATCTATGCGCTGGGCGCGGTGTTATATCGTTTGCTCACCGGGCACAACAGCTTCGAGGCGGACAATCTGTTCGACGCCCGCGTCGCCATCCTCAACTACCCGATCACGCCGATCGACACATACCGCAAGGCACTGCCCACGGCGCTGACCGAAGTGGTCGCGCGCGCCATGCAGAAAAATCCTGCCGAACGCTATGCCAACTGGGACGAATTCATGCGCGATCTGGACGCGGCTGCGCAACTGATCAGCCATAGCGATTACGACATGGACCTGTATCGCGGCTTCAGCATGAATACGCAGAAGGAGCTGTCAAACTACATGTCCCAATCCCGGGAGTTCTCGCGCAGCGGGTTTTCTAGGAGCACAGTGCCGGATACGTATGGGGGCGGGTAGCGCATTTGCGCAAACGTCGTGCTGCACTTCCCCTCTCCCGCCGGGGGATAAGCAGCGACTTGCCCGCTTGCGGGCTTAGTCGAATGGTTAGTAGTTCTATCAGGGGTAGGACGGGGGAGCACTCTTAGTTTTTCTGCTTACTTTAGACTTCCAATCCCGAGAGGGGTGATGAAGTTGCTGTCGCCCACACAAGTAATATGCCATGCCCGGTTCTGGTGCGCGGCATCTATTCGAGCACTGCTATCAGGCGAACCGATATTTCCTCTTGACGTAACTCGCTGTATTTACGAGATGAAAAAACTGGAACGCATCATGTTATATAGCTAGCGAAAGGGCTGATCATGTCGATCAGTCACTTGTGCTGATCGAGTTGCCTAAAGGTTCGCCAGTCATTCTGTAACGCGATCGCCCCCGGATTGTGTTGGAACGACGAAGAAACATTGGCACTTGAGAGCATCCGCAAGTTGAAACGCTTGGGAAGAGAAACTCACGCTGACCTGTGGCCCAACCATGACATGGCATTTTTCCGCACGCTGAATTCCCTTTTGGAATAAGGAACATTTATCGTGCCTTGCTGGAACGGCGTGCCCCAATTTAGGGCGCTTCTGGGACGGAACGATCGGCTTGACCCATAGGCCGGTATCAACAGACCAATGGCTTGGAAATTGCTTTACTCCTTACATGACATTGATAGCAAGGAGTAGAGCATGTTGAAGAGCGATCTCATGAGGCGTGATGGGCATGAGCGAAGCTGGCTGCCTTGGTTCGGCAAGACAGGCAAGTTCGCGCTGCGCTGGTCGACCTTTATCAATCGCCGCCGCTATCCAATCCTCGAGCAGACATTCGAGGGGCTTGCTGCGACACGGCGGCTGGCACTTATGAGCTGGGCGAATCAACAATGGAAATTGTTGGAGACGATGGCAGAAGAGGTGCGTCGGGAGCTGCCACGGCCCACACCCAAGTTGATGCAAAATATGCGTGCAAGAAGCGCAGACTTTTCGGAGTTGTTGTATATCGATAACTCTGGACAAGTGATCGCCAGCAGTCACTATACCAATGTCGCCTCATACAAATTGCCGCCCAGAGCCGTTGAGTTGGGATTGTCTCAACGTTTCTTACATGGACCGTATGTCGACCAAAAGACCCAAGAAGTGGGTCCTTCCAGCTCAAAGTTCCATGATGCAGTGACGCTGATGTTCTATCTGCCGATCAGTGTCGGCGATAAGGTCGTAGGTGCTCTGTGTGGACGTGTCCCGAACGATGTATTGGGTGATCTGATCCAACGTGAGGCCGGGCATGTCTTTGTGGACTCTGGAGACAACTATCTCTTCATGGTGAGGTCGGAGTTCGACCGGAACATCCGGCCCGGTACTGCATTGTCACGTTCTCGCTTCGAAGATAGTGCGTTCAGTCTGGGGGACAACCTCAAGCAGGGTGTGCGCACCGATTACGGAACGGTCTGGGTGGACAAACACACCGAAATTGAACTGGTATTCAATGATCCGGCAACCAACGGCCTGCATCCGGGAATACGCGAGACCATCGCGCGTGGCGAGAATATGTTCGTCACCTACCCGGGCTATCCAGACTATCGTCACATCCCTGTGATCGGGGCGGGTGTCACGCTACAGATGCCGGGTTCATTGGACGTCTGGGGGATGATGTGCGAAGCTGATCTGGAAGAGGCAAATCGGTTTCGCTCCGTCAATTTCCGCATGATGCAGTCCAACCTGATGCTCATCCTGCTGACATGGCTGATCACTTTCGGCAGCGGCTATTTCTTGCAACTCGATACTGTGGAAACTGCCTTGGTCAACCTCTCTTTATTAGGATTGGGAGCGATATTGTTCTATCGATACGCGCTCAAACCGATGACGGAACGTTTGCGATTTATGGCGCGCATGATTCGAGGTTTGGCAGAGGGGGGCGGTAACCTATCACAGCGCATGGATCGTAATCATGCCGCCATCGATGAGCTGGCAGTCATGTCTCAGTGGGTGAATAGTTTCATCGATACGCTAGATGGCACGGTCAGTCAGGTCATCCTGGCTACCGGTGATATGGAAGGTAATCACCAGAACATGATGGATAGAAACCAGGAGGCGACGAACGCTACACAACAGGTGTTGGCGGCGATACAAGTGATCATGGCCTCTTTGCAACGGCAGATATCCGATATCGACTCTGCTACACAGACGACGGCCGAGATCAAACTTATCACCCAGAAGGCAGTTGAATACGCGCAGCAACAATTCAAACAAGTGCAACTGCGCACACAAGGTATTCGCGGTTCGTTGGAGCAGTCTGCGCAAACCATCGGCCGTTTAAGTAAGAGCGCTGAAGAGATAGGAAAGATCGTGACCGTGATCAATGCCATCGCTGATCAGACGAATCTACTGGCACTCAATGCGGCCATCGAAGCTGCTCGTGCCGGTGAAGCAGGAAGAGGTTTCTCGGTGGTGGCAGACGAGGTACGTAAGCTTGCCGAGCGAACCACTGGATCCACTCAGGAGATCAGAAATATGATCGACACATTACAGGGCCAGGCTCGGGAAGCAGTCCAGATCATGGAGCAAGGGTCTGTGGGCATCGAAGAGGGTTTGCGCATGGCCGAATCTGCCGCTTCCGAAAATACCGAGATGAAGGATATCCTTGAGCGGATGTTCAATCTGATCCAAGGCATCGCAGACAGCACGCACCGAT
>JAVHSB010000118.1:0-3736 GCA_036171955.1 Sideroxydans sp. | reverse complement strand
GGCAGATGGGGCAACCGTCGCGGATTTTCAAGTGCCCGGTTGGATGCGCACTCCGGCGACAAGTTCACCCTTGAAACCGGAAAATTCACCCCGGCCGCCCTTCCCGCAAAGCCGAGTGCGCAGCCATGTGGGACTTGATCAGAGGTTCTTTAACGGCGGTATTTGCGTACCAGCCCCACCAGCACACCGAAGATCTCCAGCGAGCCGTGCGGACGAATCACGGGGTACGCCGGATTTTCCGGGCGCAGGACGAATTTGCCGCGCTCCCGGTCCAGCGTCTTGAGCGTGAATTCGCCGTCAACGATGGCCACCACGATGTCGCCGACATTCGCCAGGTCGCGTTTCTCCACCACCGCCACATCACCGTCGTTGATACCTACCCCCGTCATCGAGTCGCCCTTGACCGTGATCAGCGTGGTCTTGGAAGGCGTATCGACCAGCATCTCATCGATGACGTAATACTCGCCCTGGGTCGCGCTGACCGTGACCGGCATCCCCGCAGGAACGGAGGTATCCGCCAGCGGGCGCGCGAAAAAGCGGCCGCACGGAATCCACATCCCGTCCGGCGTACGCTCGATGAAACCAGCGCCGCCCAGCCGATCCAGGATGGCCTTGACCCATGATTTGGAAGCGACGCCAAACACCTCGCACAAGGCGGCATAGGAAGGGATGCTCTTCCAGTCGGCGTAATAATCTTGCAGCTTGGCCAGATATTCGGCGTCTCTGGCACTGGCAGGCGCAACGGCATTCATGCACACACTCCTACAGAACGAACGTGCTGTGCATGGTAGAGAACAGCCGTTCGGCTGTCAAATGAGGCGCGATTCAATCATGTCCGATTTCGGCCAGCACTGCCACCTGCAAGGCATGGGTCAGCAGCAGGATCTGATCCTTCAAGCCGAGCAGCGTGCCGCATAATTCGCGCGCCTTTTCGATTTCGCCCGCATCCTTCAGCCGGATGATCTCCGCACCGACCTCATGCACCCGCACATGCACCGGATCGATCGCGGAAAATTCGGGCAGGTGGCCATAAATCGCTTTGCCGTGCCCGTCGTACCAGTGACCAAACCGACAGTGGTGATGGCTCTTCAGTTCCGCCGAGGTCAGCGCCAGCGGCGCATTCTCAACCGCCAGCGTGACGCGGTTGACCCACTGCAAGTGGTCGTGCTGCGCGACCAGCAGGGGCACGTCGCTCAATTCCCATTTCGCATCGGACCAGAGCGCCCACTCCGGTGCCGGACGATAGTGCTCGACCCAGGCCAGAACATTCTCTGCCGGCATCGGTCGCGCGATACCGTAACCCTGCGCCTCGTCGCAGCCGAGGCGCATCAGCAACACACCGTGCTCGGCGGATTCCACCCCTTCGGCAATCACCGAACGGCTGAACAGTTGCGCCAACCCGATCACCGCCTCGACGATGGTGATGTCATGCGCGTCATCCAGCATGTTGCGCACGAAGGACTGGTCGATCTTCAGCGTCTCTGTCGGGAGATGCTTGAGGTAGCTCAAGGAAGAATAACCGGTGCCGAAATCGTCCAGCGCAAGCCCGACGCCGAGGCGCTGGCAGGCGACGATCTGTGCGCTCGCGCGTTGCAGGTCATCGAGCGCGACCGACTCCAGAATCTCGAGTTCAAGCAGGGCCGGTGCGACCTCCGCATAACGCGCCAACATGGCAGCCAGGCGTGGCACAAAATCCTCGCGCTGGAAATGCCGTGCGGCGATATTCACACTCACCGGCCATACCTTGCCCGCTGCATGCCAAGCGGCCAGTTGGCGCAATCCCTGTTCGATCACCCACTCGCCGATTTCCACGATGAGATCGGTCTGCTCCGCCAGCGGTAAAAACTCTCCCGGTGCCAACAATCCATCCTGCGGATGCTGCCAGCGCAGCAGCGCTTCCATGCCGGTCACGCAGCCATTGCGCAGATTGACCTTGGGCTGATAGAACAGCACCAGCTCTCCGCCATGCAGCCCTTCGCGCAGCCGGATCAGGCCGCGCTGGATCGTCATGGATTCTTCGTCCTCGGCCACATTGAACAAATGGAAGCGGCTGCGCCCCAGTTGCTTGGCCTGATACATGGCCTGATCGGCGTGGCGCAGCAAGGTATCGGCATCTGCATCGTCGAACGGATAAACCGTCAAACCGATGCTGGCCGTAACCGAGATCCGCCCCGCGTCGGGACAGCAGGGAACCGCGATCGCGTCGAGGATGCGCTGTATGCCAGCATAGATTTCTTCCACGTTTTGCGCATTGGCGAACAGCAATACGAATTCATCTCCGCCCAGCCGCGCCACCGAATCCTCGCCGCGCAAATTGGCTTGCAGGCGGTGGGAAATCTCGACCAGCAAACGGTCTCCGACATCGTGGCCATAGCGGTCATTGACCGGCTTGAAACCGTCGAGGTCGAGCATGCAAACACCGAGCAGCCGATTGTTGCGCTTGGCAAAAGCCAGCGCGCGCGCAAAGCGGTCGGCGAGCAGGGCGCGATTTGGCAGGCCGGTCAGAGTGTCGTGTCCGGCCTGCCATTCCACCCGGTGCAGCAATTTCTTGTTATCGGTCACGTCATGGAACACCAGCACGCAACCCATCAGGGTGCCATCCGGCAGATGGATCGGCGCAGCCGAGTCCTCGATACTGTGTTCGCTCCCGTCGCGGCTGATTAGGATCGTATGGTTGGCGAGATTGACGGTCTTGCCGTCGCGCAACACGCGCTCCACCGGATTCTCCACGCGCATGCGCGTGCTCTCGTTGACGATATGGAAAATTTCGCCAAGGAGTCCGCCCCCAGCCTCTTCCGCATCCCATCCCGTCATGCTCGACGCCATCGCATTGAGGAAGGTCACCCGCCCGGCAGTATCAGTCGCGATGACCGCATCGCCGATTGATGCAAGCGTGACCTGCGCCATGTCCCGTTCGCTGTGCAATGTCTGCACCAGACGCGCCACACGTTCGGCCATACTGTTAAAGGCTGACGCCGCCGCACGCAGTTCGGGCGCGCCGATGGGTGGCACGCGCAACGCAAGATTGCCGGAGTCGAAGGCACGCGCCGTGTCCTGCAACACGCGCAAGCCGCGCAGCGTGCCGGACAGCACCAGCCAGGACAGTAACGCCACCCCCAGCACCACCAATGCCACGGTCTTGATCTGGGTGATGACGAGTTCCCAGGCCGGATAGAGCACGTGCGCCGCGTTGAAGCGGATCGTCAGTGTGCCGTAGGAACTATCGCCCGCCGCGAGCGGCGTGGTAACCGGCGGTGGCGCAAAATCAACAAGGGAAATGAACCACGGTGGCGCATGTTTCGGGGACGGTTGCCCTTCGCTCGCCTCGATGCGCGCGTGATCGGGCGCGTCCCAGACCAGTTCAGCAAGATCCGGGCCCACGCGCACCCGCTGCTGCAGGATGTCCGCCAAGGCCCGATGGTCGCCATGCTGCAATTTTTCGATCAGCAACGGCGGCAAATTGGCTTGCAGTGCGGCCGCTTCCTCGGCCATCCGCGCCTGCGCGATTGCCTTGCCCTCCTGCGCCAGCAGTAGGGTGCGGATGCTTGCGGCCACGATCACGACCAGCACCACCGCACCCACCAGCCGGGTCAGCAGTGGAACTCGCAGCCAGAACGATTGAAGGAAGAGCATTGTCATGGTGCCGCCGCTGCATCAAGCCACGCCCGAATGCGGCAGCATGCAATGAAGTTTACTTGCCCTTGGCCGCCATCAGCTTCTCATATTTGACCTGCAA
>JAVHSB010000117.1:0-3765 GCA_036171955.1 Sideroxydans sp. | reverse complement strand
GATGAAGGAATAGCGCCCGAAACGCTCGCCGCCCTGCACCGATTCCAGCAGATAGGAAAAAGGCCGGTTGGCGAGCTTGAGGTAGAGCGAGAGCGGTGTGTCCAGATCGGCGAAAGTTTCCGCAACCAGCGGGATGCGGTTGTAGCCTTGCCCGGCAAGGGCTTGGTATTCTGCTTCGGTAATGGGCTGCAACATAAAAAACCTCCTGTGAATTTGTAGGTCGGGATTCATCCCGACAAGCTGTCTGTCGGACTGAAGTCCGACCCACAAGTCAACACCATCGCCAGATTGGGAGATCTTTTAGTGTCATGTTCAAACGCGCTGGATGAGTGGCAATACGCCAGTGAGATCGGGGATGACCGCATCCACCTTGAGTGTCTCGACAGGCTTGCCGTGATTGTAGCCGTAAGGCACGCAGATGATCGGGCAACCGGCGGCGCGTGCGGCCTGTGCGTCGCTGAGCGAATCGCCGACCAGCAGCAGTTGTGCGACCGGACAGCCGAAGAACTTTGCCGCATGCAGCAAAGGCAGCGGGTGCGGCTTCTTCTCGGGCAGGGTGTCGCCTGCCAGCACGATGTCGAAGTATTTGGCCATGCCGAGGCCTGCCAGCAGGGGCAGGGTGTAACGCTCGACCTTGTTGGTGATGCAGCCCAAACGGTAGCCTGCCGACCTCATCGCATCCAGCCCCTTCATCACGTTGGGGAACGGTTTGCTCGCGCCGGCCAGCCCGGTGTAATGCTTCTCGAAGATGGGCAATGCTTTGTCGAACAGCGCCGCATCCGGCTCGGCATGCATGTCGCCTGTGAGCGCACGCTTCACCAGCCAGTGGATGCCGTTGCCGATGTAGCTCATCAACAGGTCTTGCGATACCGGTGCGCGACCCATGTCGCGCAACATGCGGTTGGCCGATTCCGCCAGCTCCGGCGCGGTGTGCAACAGCGTGCCGTCGAGGTCGATGACGATGGCGGAGATGGGAAGAGGGAAATTATTGAGTGACACTTAAAAGGTCTCTAACGCGTCCGTCATTCCGGCGCAGGCCGGAATCCAGTTGATTGATAATTTCCCGCGAAGCGAACCCAACCCACGGTTTTGTCCGCTTCGCGGAGCGCTTGTTCTTGCTGGATTACGGACAGCGCCGGAATGACGAATCTTTAGATTACTTATTCGCCTTCGCCAGTTCCGCTCGCAGCTCGCCGATGATGGTGTTGTAACGGTTCGCGTCGGAGGCGTTGCGTTTGCCGAATACGGCCGATCCCGCCACGAAAGTGTTCACGCCGGCAGCGGCCACTTCCCGGATATTGGCCGGGCCGACGCCGCCGTCGATCTCCAGGCGGCAGTTGTATTTGCCCGCGTCGATCATCTTGCGCACGGCGCGCGCCTTGTCCAGCACGTAAGGGATGAACTTCTGCCCGCCGAAGCCGGGGTTCACCGACATCAGCAGCACCATGTCCAGCTTGGGCAGCGTGTATTCCAGCATGTCCAGCGGGGTGGCGGGGTTGAACACCAGGCCGGCCTTGCAGCCGCTTTCCTTGATCAGGCCGATGGTGCGGTCAACGTGCTCGGAGGCTTCCGGGTGGAAGGTGATGTAGGTCGCGCCGGCCTTGGCGAAGTCGGGGATGATGCGGTCCACGGGTTTCACCATCAGGTGCACGTCGATGGGGGCGGTCACGCCGTGCTTGCGCAGCGCCTCGCACACCAGCGGGCCGATGGTCAGGTTGGGCACGTAATGGTTGTCCATCACGTCGAAGTGCACGATGTCGGCGCCGGAGGCGAGCACGTCATCAACTTCTTCGCCGAGGCGGGCGAAATTGGCGGAAAGAATCGAAGGGGCAATCTGGTAGTCCATGGTCTGATCCTCGAGAGTTGAAATTTGGACGTCCATTCTAACCGAATCTCGTCGATATTCGCTGCGCTGCTTGTCTTGCCAGACAAAATGCGGTGAAATGCAACGATGCATGATTCTTCCGTTTATCGCGTTCACGTGGCCGTCCAGGTCCGCTATCTTGCCGACCAGTCGGACGAGGCAGATAACCGTTACGTATTCGCCTATACCATTACGCTGACCAACGAAGGGGATCATCCGGTGCAATTGCTCAGTCGCCACTGGATCATTACCGATGCCAACAGCCATGTGCAGGAAGTCAAAGGCAAGGGTGTGGTCGGCGAACAGCCGATCATCGATCCGGGCAAGGGATTCGAATACACCAGCGGTACGGTCCTCGCCACGCAGGTTGGAACCATGTCCGGCAGTTACCGGATGAAGGTGCTGGAAGGCGGGGAATTCGACGTGGCCGTACCGCAATTCGTGTTGAGCGTGCCGCGCACCCTGCACTAGTCGGGAAATCATGAAGTCATATATTCGCAATCTGGCGCTGTTGCTTGGGCTCACTGTCTGGTTGTCTGCCTGCAACATATTCAAACCCCCAGTGATAGAGCCGCTGCCGCCGGTGGGCAAGGCCGCGCCCGACTTCCTGCTGGCGTCATGGTCCGATCTGCCCGATTGGCTGGCGCAGGATTTGAGTGCTTCATGGCCCGCACTGATGCAGACTTGCAGCGCCCTGAGGCTGAAAGCCAACTGGCTGCCGCTCTGTGCCGCTGCCGCCGCGCTCGATGCGGACGACGCGCTGGCGCAACGCACTTTCTACGAGAAATGGTTCACGCCCTACAAAGTCCTCAATCCTGACGGCAGCGACACCGGCCTGGTCACCGGCTATTACGAACCGCTGCTACAAGGCAGCCGAAAGCAGAGCAAACGGTTTGCCTATCCGCTGTACGCGCCCCCGGACGACATGCTGGAAGTCGATATGGGCGAGCTCTATCCGCAGTTTCGCGGCAAAATCGTGCGCGCCCGTTTGCAGGGCAAACGTGTCGTGCCCTATTTCAACCGTGCCGAGATCGACGCCGGGCAGGCGCCCGCCTTGCACGGGCGCGAACTGTTCTGGGTCGAGGACCCGGTCGAACTGTTCTTTTTGCAGATCCAGGGCTCGGGCCGCATCCAGCTGGAAGACGGTTCCTATGCCAAGGTGGGCTATGCCGAACAGAACGGCCATCCCTACGCCTCCATCGGCAGAAGGCTCATCGACATGGGCGAACTGTCGCCGGAGCAAGCGTCGATGCAGGGCATCAAGAATTGGGTGGAAAAAAATCCGGAGCAGCTCGAAGTGTTGCTCGGGCATAACCCGAGTTACGTATTTTTCCGCGAAATGCCGGATTCACTCTCCGGGCCGATCGGCGCGCTGGGCGTACCGCTGACCAACGAATACAGCATCGCGGTCGATCGCCGTACCGTGCCGCTGGGCGTGCCGGTGTTCCTTGCCACCACGCAACCGAACAGCAGCGACCCGCTCAACCGGCTGGTGTTCGCGCAGGACACCGGCGGCGCCATCAAGGGCGCGGTGCGCGCCGATTTCTTCTGGGGCTTCGGCGAGATGGCCGGACACAGGGCCGGGCGCATGAAACAGAGCGGCCGCATGTGGATACTCTTCCCGAAGGGCGCCGAACCCACCCTGAATTGAACCGGTCGCGGTGTTGTCGCGGCGCTGCAATCCTCTCACTTTGAATTTGACGCCTGCTCGGGCTGACGCGCAGTTGGCGATCCTGTGCGCAATTTCACCGAAACGTTCTTTCTGCCTGCATGGGGCAGGACTTGGGCGTGCGTATCTGAATCCATGCACATGCTGCCATACAGTTTTTAACGTGGGGATTGTTCTGGCAGACGGTTATTCGGCCATTGCGGAAGAATTTAGGTTTGGTTATCAACGTCTA
>JAVHSB010000116.1:0-3805 GCA_036171955.1 Sideroxydans sp. | reverse complement strand
TCCCTTCTGAACGCAACGCCCATCCGCACGTCAGCAGAGACCTGATCTCGGTCGTTCACAACGGCATCATCGAAAATTACGAAGAACTGAAGAATGAACTGATGGCACAAGGCTATGTTTTCACCTCGGATACCGATACCGAAGTGATTGCACACCTGATCCACAGCCACTACGCGCAGGGAGATTTATTGCTTGCCACCCAGAGGGCGCTGGCGCAATTGACGGGGGCCTATGCGATCGGAGTGGTCGCGGCAGACAATCCGCATCAGCTGATCGCGGCCAGAAAAGGCAGCCCCCTGTTGCTGGGCGTGGGTGAAAACGAATACTTCGTCGCTTCGGACATGTCGGCCTTGCTGCAGGTCACCCGGAATGTGGTGTACTTGGAAGAAGGGGATGTGGTCGCGGCTGACCTTGCCGGCTACCGAATCTTTGACATCCAAGGCCATGCCGTCAAGCGTCCGCTGCAGTTCAGTGAACTGGATAACGAAAGTGTGGAGCTGGGGGAATACCAGCACTACATGCAGAAGGAAATTCACGAGCAGCCGCAGGCGTTGGCCAACACGCTGGAGTCGGTATGTAACAGTCAGTCGCTGGTGCCGGGGATTTTTGGTGCGGAGGCGAACAGCATCTTTGCCCAGATTGAAGGCATTCTTATTCTCGCGTGCGGTACCAGCAATCACGCCGGACAGGTGGCGCGCTACTGGCTGGAAGAACTGGCGGGCATCCCGTGCAGCGTTGAAATTGCCAGCGAATACCGCTACCGGACCAGTGTACCCAATCCGAAGACGTTGATCGTAACCATTTCCCAGTCTGGAGAAACGGCAGATACACTGGCCGCACTTAACCATGCACAGGCCACCGGACACGCATTCACGCTGGCCATCTGCAACGTGCCGGAAAGCGCCATCATTCGCCAGTCAAAACTGCGATTCCTGACACGTGCCGGGCCGGAGATTGGTGTCGCTTCGACCAAGGCTTTTACCACCCAGTTGGCCGCCTTATTCCTGTTGACCCTCGTGCTTGCCAAAATGCGCGGGAAACTGGATGTCGCGCGCGAACAGCAATTCCTGCAGGAGCTGCGCCACCTGCCGGCAGCCGTGCAAAAAGTGCTGGCACTGGAACCGCAGATAGCGGAACTGGCAAAACAATTTGCCACAAAACATCACGCCCTGTTTCTCGGGCGCGGGATGCATTTCCCCATTGCCGCAGAAGGCGCGCTAAAACTAAAAGAAATATCCTATATCCATGCCGAAGCCTATCCGGCGGGGGAGCTGAAACATGGACCGCTCGCCCTGGTGGACGAAGACATGCCGGTGGTGTCGGTCGCACCGAACGATGCCTTACTGGAAAAATTGAAATCAAATTTGCAGGAAGTCAGGGCGCGCGGCGGTGAGCTGTATGTCTTCGCCGATGCAAACACGCATATCAAAACGGCAGACGGTATCCATATTCTGCAAATGCCGGAACACGCGGGCTTTTTGAGCCCTATTCTGCACACCGTCCCGCTGCAACTGTTGGCATATTACGTTGCATTGCAAAAGGGAACGGATGTGGACAAGCCAAGAAACCTCGCAAAATCCGTTACGGTAGAGTAACGACGTTTCGTGAACGCGAGGTTTCTTGGCTTGCGATGAAGACTAACCTGCGCAGCAGGTTAAGCCCGAAAGGGCGGTCGAAACCACAAGCCGCGCATAAGGGCGTCACTACACGGTGAGCAATCATCAGTTGGCGCCAGAGATGCCAGGTTATAGCACCCGTTCCCGCGTACGCGGAGAATTCCAGCATGGCAGTGATCGCCGTATTCAACCAGAAAGGTGGGGTGGGTAAAACCACAACCAGCCTTAACCTGACGGCAGCCCTGGCACTCGCGCAGCGCAACCCGATCGCACTCGACATGGATCCGCAAGGGCATTTGAGCCTTGCCTCGGGTCTGAAACACGGGACTACCCAGGCACGCAGCATCGTTTCCTTCTTCAAGGACAAGATACCGCTCGCCAAACTGCTGTACGAGACTCCCGCTGGCTGGCAGCTGGTTCCGGCGACCCTCGAACTGTCCAAAATCGATGCACTGTACGGCAGCGACCCGCAGGCAGCGAGCATGCTCAAGCAAGGACTGGCAGAAGAGCTCGCCCTGACCGGCGCGCCGATCGTGATCGATTGCTGTCCCATGCTGGGGGTGCTGACCCTGAACGCACTGCTGGCTGCGGATAAGGTATTGATCCCGGTTTCGGCAGACTATCTATCGCAACAAGGCGTGCACCGGCTGGATAGCGCGCTCAATGTGCTGGAGCAGAAATTGCAGCGCACCTTCGAACGGCGCATCGTGGTGACCCGCTTCGATTCGCGCCGCAAACTTTCCTACGAGATCTACGACAAGCTCAAAGAGCGCTACGGCAAGCTGCTATGCAAGACGCGCATCGGGGAGACCGTGGCACTTGCCACCAGTCCCATGCACGGGCTCGATGTGTTTGCGTTCGCTCCGCACAGTCCGGGTGCCGCTGACTACCGTATGCTGGCGAATGAGTTGATGGACAGCGGATTTATCTGAAAAAAGAAACTGCGGAATCGCGGTCAGAAGTAATGGATATGGCAGGCCGTTGAAAACGTAGCGAGGATGGTCAGATGAAAGGCGCACGGAGCGCAGCGCAGAAGTTTTAAACTGGCTGATAGGCGGCAAGTACCAAGGCAGCCGCAAGCAGCAGAACGATAAATGACAGCAACAGGTTGCGCTGCTTTTGCTGGGCAAGCAAACCGCGCAGCAGCGGTTCAAGTTTTTCAGTGTGTTCGCTTTGCAGGCGCAGATGGAGCAGGCGTGGCAATTGCGGCAAAAGCGTGGCAAAGCGCGGTGCTTCCCGCCGTAGTCCTTTGATAAAACCGCGCCAGCCGACTTGCTCGCTCATCCAGCGTTCAAGCCAGGGTTTGGCAGTCTTCCACAAATCCAGTTCCGGATCGAGTTGCAAACCGAGGCCCTCAATGTTGAGCAGAGTCTTTTGCAGCAGCACCAGCTGCGGCTGTATCTCGATGCCGAAGCGGCGCGAAGTCTGGAACAGCTTCAACAGGATGCGGCCGAACGAGACTTCCTTGAGCGGTTTGTCGAAGATAGGCTCGCACACTGATCGGATCGCCGCCTCGAATTCGTCCACCCGGGTATTGGCCGGAGCCCAGCCTGATTCGATGTGCAATTCGGCGACGCGCTTGTAATCGCGGTTGAAGAACGCGATGAAGTTGTGCGCCAGATAATTCTTGTCGGTTTCGGTCAGGGTGCCCATGATGCCGAAATCGAGCGCGACATAGCGCCCGTCGGGGGCGACCAGAATGTTGCCGGGATGCATATCGGCGTGAAAGAAACCGTCACGAAACACCTGGGTGTAAAAGATCTCGACCCCGTTGCGGGCCAGCCTGGAAATATCGATCCCGGCCGCGCGCAAGGCAGGTAGCTGACTAACCGGAATGCCGTGCATGCGTTCCATCACCATGACTCGCTCGCTGCACCAGTCCCAATAGACTTCCGGCACGATCAGCAAACGCGCATCGGCAAAATTGCGCCGCAGCTGGCTGGCACTGGAGGCTTCGCGCAGCAGGTCCAGTTCATCGTGCAGGTACTTTTCGAATTCGGCCACCACTTCTCTCGGCTTCAGTCGCTTGCCATCCTTCCACCAGCGCTCGATGAGTCCCGCGCACACATTGAGCAGCGCGACATCGTGGGCGATGACAGGGGCGATGCCGGGGCGAAGGATCTTGACCGCCACCTCACGCCCGTCCGGCAGGCGGGCGAAATGCACTTGCGCCACGGAAGCGCTGGCAA
>JAVHSB010000115.1:0-3841 GCA_036171955.1 Sideroxydans sp. | reverse complement strand
GCGGATGATCGGCGCCAGGCGGTCGCGTTGTTTTTCCGAGAGCTTCTTCGAATCTGCCAACCCTGTGATCGGAGACGACGGATCAAGAATGACGGCTGCCGCACTCACCGGCCCCGCCAGTGGTCCGCGCCCTGCTTCGTCCACGCCGCAGATCAGGATGATGTCGTTCATGCCAGAAACGGCAGAATGGCCTGTGCCGCTTTATGTGCGGCATCCTGGCGCAAGCTGCGGTGCATCTCGCCAAAGGTCTGCTCAAGCTGAACCACCGCCTGTTTGTTGTTGACCACATTCAACAGGGCTTGCGCAAGATTCTCCGGGGTCGCGTCGTCCTGCAGGATTTCCGGCACAACGAAACGCCCGGCAAGAATATTGGGGAGTCCGACATACGGCAGATATTGCTTGCGCTTGGCCAGCCAGTAAGTGAACGGCGCCAATTTGTAGGTGATCACCATCGGCCGCTTGAGCAAGGCTGCTTCCAGCGTTGCCGTACCGGAAGCGACCAGCACCCCCTCGGCAGCGATCATGGCATCGTGCGCGTGTCCGAACAGCAGGGTGATCGGCAGATCCCAGCCCTCTCTACGCCATAGTTCGTGCTCAAAAATGCTGCGTGTCTCGCGGCTGGCCAGCGGCACGAGAAATTGCGCCTCGGGCATTTTTTGCAGGATGAGTTTTGCAGTTTCAATGAAGGTTCCCGCCAGCCGCCGCACTTCGCCCTGGCGGCTGCCCGGCAGCAGCGCAAACACGCGCACACCCCGCCTGATCCGCATTTGCTCGTGCATCTCGCTGCGTTTTGTCTGTTCCGGCAGCAGATCGGCCAAAGGGTGGCCGACATAAGTCACCGGCACGCCGGCTTTTTCGTAGAGCGGCGCCTCGAACGGGAACAGGGCAAGGATGTGCGAAACCGCGTGCCTGATTTTGTGGATGCGTTCCCCGCGCCATGCCCAGATCGAAGGACTGACATAGTGCACGGTGGGAATCCCGTGCTGTTTCAGCGCGCGTTCGAGATCGAGATTGAAATCCGGCGCATCAACGCCGATAAAAAGATCCGGCGGCTCGGCCAGAAAACGATCGCGCAGGCTACGCCGGATGCCGACCAGCTCGCGGTAATGGCGCAACACTTCGAGATAGCCGTTGACCGCCAGTTTCTCCAGCGGAAACAGCACATCCATGCCGACCGCCTGCATCTTCGGCCCGCCAATGCCGATGAAACGCACATCCGGCCTGCTCTGGCGGATGGCCGCCATCAGCATGCTGCCCAGCAGATCGCCCGAGGCTTCACCCGCCACGATGGCGATGGTTTTCACTGTTTGCTTCATGACTGGTTAACGCACGATGCCGCGGCTGGCGTGGGAGAGGAAGTTCAACATGTTGTCGATGTCCGCATCGGCTTCAGTCACTTGGCCGCGCAAGGCCGCGATCTCCTGTTGCGCCGCATCGAAACTGCTGCCGGCACGATAGAGGATGCGGTACATCTTTTTGAGCATATCGAGCCGCGGGACGGAATATCCCGCGCGCCGCGGGCCTTCCTGATGCGGGGCTTTGGCCTCAGCCGGATTGCCGACGGCAGTCACGAATGGCGGCAGGTCCTGGGACAGGCGCGTCTGGAAACCCAGCATGGCAAAGTCTCCGATGCGCACGAACTGGTGGATGCCACTCATGCCGCCGATCAGGGTATGGCTGCCAACCGTCACATGCCCGGCAAACTGCACCGAATTGGCAATGACATTATGGTCGCCCACATGACAATCGTGCGCCAGATGCACGTAGGCCATGATCCAGTTGTCGCTGCCGACGCTGGTGACTCCGCCGTCCTGCACCGTGCCGAGATTGAGGGTGCAGCTTTCGCGGATGGTATTGTTGTCGCCAATGACGAGCCGGGTCGGCTCGCCCTTGTATTTCTTGTCCTGCGGAATCTCGCCGATGGAGCTGAACTGGAAGATGCGATTCCCTGCGCCGATGCGGGTATGTCCGTCGATGACGACATGCGGTCCGACCACGGAGCCGGCGCCGATCTCGACATGCTCACCGATAATGGAATATGCGCCGACCGCGACATCATCCGCCAGTCTGGCGTTCGGGTGGATCAGCGCAGTCGAGTGGCGCAGACCGCTCATTATTTCGTCCGCAAAGTGCAGATCAGATCGGCTTCTGCGGCGACCTGCCCGTCCACCTCTGCCCTGCCGATGAATTTCCACATGCCACGCTTGTTCATTCCGATCGAGACCTTGAGGAGCAATTGGTCGCCGGGGCCGACCGGGCGTTTGAAACGGGCGTTATCGATACCGACGAAATAGTACACAGAGTCATCGCTCGGCAAAGTTCCCATGGTCTTGAACGACAGGATCGCCGCCGCCTGGGCCATGGCCTCGATGATAAGCACGCCCGGCATCACCGGATGATGCGGATAGTGGCCGGGAAAGAACGGTTCGTTCATCGACACGTTCTTCAAGGCAACGATGCTTTCGTTCGGCACGACCTCCAGCACACGGTCGATCAGCAGGAACGGAAAGCGGTGCGGCAGATGTTGCAACACCTCGTGAATGTCCATCGCGCTACTCATTTTTTTCCCCTTTTAATGATTCGATTTCTTTCTCCAGCGCCCTGACCCGTTTGACCAGTTCGTCCAGATGGCGCAGATGCACGGCATTGTTGCGCCATTCATCGTTCCGGCTGAACGGATAGACCCCGGCATAACTGCCCGCTGCGGTGATGGATTTCCCGATCAGGGTGAAGGACGCTATCTCGACATTGTCGGCGATCTGCAAATGGCCGAGGATGCCGGCGCTGCCGCCGATGCGGCAGTAGCGGCCGATTGTCGCGCTGCCCGCAATGCCGACGCAACCGGCGATGGCGGTATGCGCGCCGATGTGCACGTTATGCGCGACCTGGATCTGGTTGTCCATTTTCACGCCCTCCTCGATCACCGTGTCGTCCAGCGCACCGCGATCGACGGTGGTATTCGCGCCAATCTCGACCTGGTCCCCGATGACGACGCGACCGATCTGCGGAATCTTCAGCCAGCGCCCTTCGTCCATGGCAATGCCAAAACCGTCCGCACCGATGACCACCCCGGCATGCAGAATCACCTGGTTGCCGATGATGCAGTCGTGATAGATGGTCACGTTCGGATACAGCAGGGTATGCGCGCCGACCCGGGTGCGCTCCCCGATGATGCAGCCTGCCATCACCACCGCGCCCGCCCCGATGCGTGCGGCGGCACCCACCGCGACATGCGCGCCGATATGCGCGTCGGGCGCGACCTCGGCTCCGGCTCCGATCACCGCCGTCGGATGGATTCCGGGCGGCATCGCCGGCAAGGGGTTGAGCAACGCGGATACTTTGGCAAAGTAGGAGTACGGATTGGCCGCCACGATGCGCGGCAATTCGGTGAGCGCCGCATCCGCCTCGGCCACGATCACGGCCGCAGCCCGGCTCTCCGTTAGTTGTTTGCGATATTTCGCATTGGCAAGGAAGGCGATGTTGCAGTGCCCGGCCTTTTCCAGCGTGGCGACCTGCGATACCGAGATTTCGGGATCACCCATTATTCTGCCGCCCAGACGGGCAACGATCTCTGCAAGGCGCATGCTGCTCATTTCCCGGACGGTTCGCTTGCTTCGCCGGCAAGATATCGCAGCACCTTGTCGGTGATATCAACTTTCGGACTGCGATAGACCGCCTCCTGCAGGATGACATCGTATTGCTCCGACTCGGCGATTCGACGGATCGCCTCGTCTGCCTTGGCCAAAACCCTGGCCAGCTCTTCGTTCTGACGCAATGTCAGATCCTCGCGAAACTCGCGTTGCCGCGTTTGCAACATCAGATTCAGATTTTCGATCTCGCG
>JAVHSB010000114.1:0-3860 GCA_036171955.1 Sideroxydans sp. | reverse complement strand
CGGACGAGGTGGACGAGGATGCCGCGCAGGCGAAGTATCAGGACGGCGTGCTTGAGTTGACCCTGCCGAAGAAGGTGGCCGTGAGCGCGAAGCGGCTGGTCATCCAGTAAGCGTGTCTGGGTGCGGAGCGGGCGGCGGTTGCCGCCCGTTTTGTTTTGGTCTGGAGTAGAATTCGCGGCACTTTTTCTGAAGGAATCCACATGCCCCTGACCGCCGCGACCGCCGCGCAGAAAGCACATACCCTGTCCGAGGCGCTGCCCTACATCCAGCGCTTCTTCGACAAGACCATCGTCATCAAGTATGGCGGCAACGCCATGACCGATCCGAAGCTGCAGGAGGGATTCGCGCGCGATGTGGTCTTGCTCAAGCTGGTTGGCATGAACCCGGTGGTGGTGCACGGCGGCGGCCCGCAGATCAACGACCTGCTCAAGCGGGTGGGCAAGCAGGGCACTTTCGTGCAGGGCATGCGCGTCACCGACGAGGAGACCATGGATGTGGTCGAGATGGTGCTGGGCAAGGTCAACAAGGACATCGTCAATCTGATCAACAAGCACGGCGGCAAGGCGGTCGGCCTGACCGGCCAGGACGGGTCGTTCATCCGCGCCGACAAGATGATGCTGGAAAGCGATACCGAGCCGGGCAAGATGCTGGATATCGGCATGGTCGGCGAGATCAGCAAGATCGATCCGTCCATCATCACCTTCCTCGATTCCGGCGATTTCATTCCGGTGATCGCCCCGATCGGCGTCGCGCCGGACGGCGAGACGCTGAACATCAATGCCGATCTGGTGGCGGGCAAGCTGGCCGAAGTGCTGCGTGCCGAAAAACTGGTGCTGATGACCAATACCCCGGGCGTGCTGGACAAGGACGGCAAGCTGCTGACCGGGCTGACCCCGAGACTGGTCGATGAACTAGTGGCGGATGGCACCTTGTCCGGCGGCATGCTGCCGAAGATCAGTTCGGCGCTGGATGCGGCGCGCAGCGGCGTGAAGGCGGTGCACATCATCGACGGACGCGTCGAGCATGCGCTGTTGTTGGAGATTCTGACGGACGAGGGCGTGGGCACGCTGATCAAGAGCAAGTGAATTTGGCTTCCGATAAAACCTCTGGTGGGAGCGCAATTCATTGCGCGATAACCTGTCAAAAATCGCGCAATGAATTGCGCTCCCACACTGAGTGACATGAAAGCATGACGAGTCCTGTCTGGATTTTTGATTTGGACAACACGCTGCACAATGCTTCGGCGCATGTGTTTCCGCACATCAACCGCAGCATGACGGCCTATCTGCAGGAACACTTGCAGTTGGGGGAGGAAGAGGCGAACACACTGCGCGTCGATTACTGGCAGCGCTACGGCGCGACCCTGACCGGCCTGATGAAACATCACGCCACCGACCCGGATCATTTTTTGTGGCATACCCACCAGTTTCCGCAGTTGCACCAGATGGTGCTGCGTGAGCCGCGATTGCACCATGTGCTGCAAGGATTGTCCGGCCGCAAGGTGGTGTTCTCCAATGCGCCGGAGCAGTATGCACGGGCTGTGCTGAAGTTGATGCGGGTGGATGATCTGTTCGAAGATGTGTTTGCCATCGAGCACGCGCATTACAAACCAAAACCGCAGGTGGCTGGGTTTCGTCATCTGCTGCGCAAATATCGCCTGCATGGTGCGCAGTGTGTGATGGTGGAAGACAGCGCGGAAAATTTGCTGACCGCAAAAAGATTGGGGATGCGCACGGTGTGGGTGAGCACGGTACCGCGCACCCCGCAGTATGTGGATGTGAAGATTCGTACGGTGCTCGATTTGCCGCGCGTGTTGGATAAATTGTAAGGGGGAGATCATGGCCGCAAAGCCGGGAGAAAGAAAATTACAGATCCTGCAAACCATCGCCGCGATGCTGGAACAGCCGAAGGGCGAGAAGATCACCACGGCGGCACTGGCGGCGCGTCTGGAACTGTCCGAGGCCGCATTGTACCGCCACTTCGCCAGCAAGGCGCAGATGTATGAAGGGTTGATCGAATTCATCGAACAGACCGTGTTCGGCCTCGTCAACAAGATCGCCACGGAAGAAAAGGATGGCCGGAAGCAGGTGGAGCAGATCCTGGCGCTGTTGTTGCGTTTCGCCCAGAAAAACCGCGGCATGACGCGCGTGCTGATCGGCGATGCCCTGGTGAACGAGAACGAGCGCCTGCAGTTGCGCATCAACCAGTTCCTCGACCGCGTGGAAACCACGCTCAAGCAGGCATTGCGCATCGCCGCGACCCAGGGCGGCGCATCCGCCGAAACCGATGCCGGGGCGCAGGCCAACCTGCTGCTGTGTTATGTCATCGGGCGCTGGACCCAGTTCGCCAAGAGCGGTTATGCGCGCGATCCGATGGCGCAATGGCCGCAACAGTGGGCGCTGCTTTCGCGCTGGTGAGGACTGCACATGATCCTGATCCTGAATCCAAACACACGTTCCGACAGCGCCGAATACCGCCAGCTGTCCGCTCATCTGGCCACCCTGCAGGGCGTGCAGGTGCGCGTGCACAGCGAACACGGGGTCGAGCAGACGCTGACCGAGTTGTACCTGATCGGCAATACCAAAGCGCTGGAGATTGCCGACATGCAGGCGCTGCCCTGCGTGGAGCGCGTGGTGCGCGTGTCGCAGGAGTACCGCGTGCTGGGACGGCACAAGGATGACAGCCGTCCCGCCTATTTCGATTACAACGGCGTGCGTTTCGGCCAGGACACGCTGCATGTGTTTGCCGGCTTGTGCGCGGTCGATAACGCCGAGCACGTCGAACTCATGCTGCGCGCGCTGCGCGACAACGGCCAGGTCTGCACGCGCATGGGAGCTTACAAGCCGCGCACCAGCCCGTATGCCTTCCAGGGACACGGCAAGCGTTGCTTGCCTTATGTGTTCGAACTGGCTGGCAAATATGGCATCAAGGTGGTTGCCATGGAGATCACGCACGAGTCGCACCTGCACGAGATCAATGAGGCGCTGCACCAGACCGGCAATGCGACCGGGGTGATGCTGCAGATCGGCACGCGCAACACGCAGAATTTCGAACTGCTGAAAATCGTCGGACGCCAGACCGAGATGCCCATCCTGTTCAAGCGCGGTTTCGGCATCACCCTCGACGAGTCGCTGAACGCCGCCGAATATCTTGCGTCGGAAGGCAACCGCAACGTGGTGTTCGGGCTGCGCGGGATGAAGACCAACATGGGCGACCCGCACCGCAACCTGGTCGATTTTGCCCATGTGCCGGTGGTGAAACGACTGACGCGGATGCCGGTCTGCGTGGATCCCTCGCACTCGGTCGGCAGCCGCGCCGAGTCGCCCGACGGCATCCTCGATGTCATGCATGTCACGGCGCAGGGGGTGTTGGCCGGGGCGAACATGGTGCTGGTCGATTTCCATCCCGCCCCGACGCAGGCGCTGGTGGATGGCCCGCAGGCATTGCTGCTGAAGGAGTTGCCGCACTTCCTCGAAGACGTGCAGATCGCGCGCGAAGCCTATCTGCAACGGGTGGCACTGGCGCATAAATACAAGGACTGAAGCCGGAGCGGTCAATCTGCGCTGCTGCCGGTTGCGCCCCCAAATAAAAGCCGCTATATTTCCAACCATGCACTTCTCCAGACACATCTCGCAATTGCACTCCACCTTCAGCCTGCTGGCCGCGCTGAAGCTGCGCCCGCAACACGGTGGGGCGGAGCCCTTCGGTGCGGGAGCGGGCGCATCGCAGTTCCTCCCGCAGGCTGCCGACTTCGTCGGTAACGTGTCGGAACTGCGCTCGCGCGCATACTAAACCCACCCCAATGGTTTCAAAGCAGGCGGCTCGGTTGGTGTTGAGCCGTGGAAGAACAATTGCATCGG
>JAVHSB010000113.1:0-3863 GCA_036171955.1 Sideroxydans sp. | reverse complement strand
CGCCGCAAGAGATGGACGTGCTGCTGCACTGGGACGCGGCGGGCGCAACTCTGGAGATCCGCGACCACGGGCCGGGACTGACGCCGGAAGCCGCGGCGCGAGCCGGTTCGGCATTCTTTACCACCAAGGAAGAGGGACGTGGCCTCGGCCTGTTCCTCGCCAACGCCACGCTGGAAAACCTCGGCGGCAGCGTGCGCCTATACAACCGCGAGGGCGGCGGTGCCACGACGGAAGTGATGCTGCCCATCCGCACAGCGTGATGTAGAAACGGGTTTTGTGGGGGCGCGATGAATCGCGCTCCCACAGTGATGGCGTGACGAAATATTTTGATGTGGTGAAAAATGACACAAACCAACAACGATACCCCGACCCTGCTGCTGGTTGATGACAACGACACTTTCCGCAGTGTGCTAAAGCGCGCGCTGGAGAAGCGCGGCTATGCCGTGGTGGATGCGGGAAGTGTGGAACGCGCGCTGCCGCTGGTCGAAGCCAACCCGCCCGAATACGCGGTGATCGACCTCAAGATGCAGGGCGCATCCGGCCTGGTGCTGGTGCAGCGCCTGCACGAGCTCGACCCCAACACGCGCATCGTGATGCTGACCGGCTACGCCAGCATCGCCACCGCGGTTGAAGCGATCAAGCTCGGCGCGACGCAATATCTGTCGAAGCCCGCCAATGCCGACGAGATCGTCACTGCCTTCGGTCATAGCGCAAACCCGGACCAAGCGGTCGATGCACAGCCCGCCACTGTCGTGCAGCTGGAATGGGAACATATCAACCGGGTGCTGCACGAACAGAATGGCAACATCTCCAACACCGCGCGCGTACTCAACATGCACCGCCGCACCCTGCAACGAAAACTCAATAAAAAGCCCGCAATAAAATAGTTCAGGCGGCTAGAATTGCAGTGTCGCCCGCAAGGAACCCTCACGCCATGAACAACCCGATCGACCTGCGCCAGGCCGTGCGCAAGCTGGATGAATTACCGGCATTCCCCGTCATCGCGCAAAAACTGCTCGCGCTCGATCTGGATTCCGGACAGGGCGAACAGCAGATGCTGCTGCTGATCGAGCAGGACCCGCTGATCGCGGCCAGACTGATCGGTCTCGCCAACTCGCCCCTGCTCGGCACTTCGCGCAAGATCGGTTCGATCAAGGACGCGGTCATGCTGCTCGGGCTGACCCGGGTCAAGTCCGTCGCCACCAGCATCGCCGTCATGTCCCTGGTGCGCAAACCGGTCGGGCAATTCGACCCGCAGGAACTGTGGCAGCACAACCTGTGCGTGGCATTTGCGATGCTGCCCGTGGCGCGCGCCATGCCGCGGGACAAGCGCCCTCCCGACGACATTATCTTCCTGACCGGCATGCTGCACGACATCGGCTATCTGGCTCTGGCCTACCTTGACCCGCAACGCAGCAACGATCTCCGCATGCGCATGGCGACCACCCCGGACCGCCCGTCCCTCGAAGTGGAACGCGAATTGCTCGATGTCACCCACGACGAGCTGGGTGCCGAATTCGCCCGCCACTGGAACCTGCCGCCACAACTGGTCGCGGCGATCCGCAACCATCACCTGCTGGATGCCCAGGACTCCGCCGAGGAACTGCCGCTGGCGCACATCATCCATGTCACTGAAAAAATGCTGCCGCCAAACGGCCTGCACGAAGTCGTCGAACACGGCGTCGCGCCGGAGGAATGGATCGCGCTCGGCATCGCGCCGGAACGGGCCGATGAAATTTCCGCCCAGGCCTGCGAACAGGCGGAACAGGCCGCGCAATTCTCCTCGACTTTCTGATCGCGCACCTGTCAGACCGGGATGCGGGCGGCCAAAGGTATAATCGCGCCATGCACCTTTCCGCCTCCCGTATGAAGCTCACCCTGCCCCTCGCGTTGTTTTGCCTGTTCCTTGCCGTACCCGCGCAGGCCGCCGAGCCGGAACTGGCGGCCAGACACTATGCCCTGTACGACTCCGGCAGCCAGCAGATGTTGCTCGAACACGAGGCCGGCGAGCGTATCGCCCCCGGTGCATTGACCCAGCTGATGACGGCCTATGTCGTGTTCGGCGCGCTGCGCGACGGCACGCTCTCCCTGCGCCAGGAAATCACGCCGGCGCAATTTTCCCTGCACTTGCAGAACAAGGAGCCGCGCATGTTCCTGCAGTCCGGCCAGCCGGTCACGGTGGACGATCTACTGCACGGCCTGATCGTGCAGTCGGCCAACGATGCAGCCCGCGCGCTGGCGGAAGCGGTCGCCCATCACGAACTGGCTTTCGTCGATCGCATGAATGCGGAAGCGCAGCGGCTCGGGCTGCGCGACACGCATTTCGCCAATGCCAGCGGGGCTGACGAGGCCGGGCAATACAGCAACGCGCACGACCTTATCCTGCTGGCTGCCGCACTGGTGCGCGACTTCCCCGACCACCTGCCGCGCTACGCGCAGCGTCAGTTCAGCTATAACGGCATCGAGCAATTCAACCACAACCGGCTGCTGTGGCTGGATCCGTATGTGGATGGCTTGCAGACCGCGCAGGTTGACGGACTCGGCTACTCCCTCGTGGCCGGCGCCCGCCGCGGCCAGCGCCGGCTGCTCGCGGCGGTGATCGGTGACGCGACACCCGCGCTGCGCGACAGCGAAAGCCAGCGTCTGCTCAACCACGGTTTCCGCGAATACGAAGCCGTGCTGCTGTACCGCGCCAATCAGCCGATGCAGGCGGTGCGGGTGTGGAAGGGGACGCAGGACCGGCTCGACATCGGCTTCGACGCCGACCTGATGGTGACCGTTGCGGCCGGATCGCGCGCGCGTCTGCATGCCAGCGTCGAAACGCTCGAACCCCTGCTGGCGCCGATCAACGCCGGACAGCAGGTCGCCATCCTGCACCTGACACTGGATGGCGTCCCCCTGCGCAACGTGCCGGTGATAGCATTGCAGCGTGTGCCACTGGCTAACGTATTTGCGCGCGGCGCGGATGCGATCCGCCTGCTGTTCCAGTGAGGAGACGAACATGACGATCTATTTCAACGGCAGTTTCATGCCGATCGAACAGGCACGCGTGCCGGTGCTCGACCGCGGCTTCATCTTCGGCGACGGCGTGTATGAAGTCATCCCGGTCTATTCGCGCCGCGCCTTTCGCCTGGGCGAACATCTGGCGCGCCTGCAACACAGCCTGGACGGCATCCAGTTGCCCAATCCACACACGGCGGACGAATGGGGCGCAATCCTCGGCGAGCTGATCGCGCGCAATGCGCCGGAAGACCAGTATCTCTATCTGCACATCACGCGCGGGGTCGCGCCGCGCGACCACGCCTTCCCGAATCCGCCGGTGCCGCCGACCGTGTTCGCGATGAGCAACCCGCTGCTGCACCCGGCACCCGCCCTGCTTGAAAGCGGGGTCGCCTGCATCACGGTGCAGGACAACCGCTGGCTGCGCTGCGACATCAAATCCATCGCGCTGCTGCCGAACGTGCTGTTGCGCCAGGCGGCGGTGGCCGCCGGTTGCGCCGAAGCAATCCTGATCCGCGACGATGCCTTTCTCACCGAGGGCGCGGCCAGCAACATTTTCGTGGTGCGGGACGGCGTGCTGCTCGCGCCGCCGAAAGACAACCTGATGCTGCCCGGCATCACCTACGACGTCCTGCTCGAACTCGCCGCCGCCAACGGCATCCCGCATGCGGTGCGGCGCATCGCGAAAGCGGAAGTCTTCGCCGCGGACGAACTGCTGCTCACCTCCTCCACGCGCGAGGTGCTGGCGGTCACCACGCTCGACGGCAAGCCGGTCGGCGCCGGCAAACCCGGCCCGATGTTCGCGCGCATGCATGCGCTGTACCAGACCTTCAAACGCGACGTGATGCGCAAATGAGTACCTT
>JAVHSB010000112.1:0-3880 GCA_036171955.1 Sideroxydans sp. | reverse complement strand
TTGCTCAATTCGAGTAGCGGGGCATGCAGCGTCAGGCGCGCGCCCTCGACCGCGGACTTGGTCGCCAGGTTGGCCATGCGCTCGAACGCCGCGACATATTCCGGACGGCAGTCCGGATAGCCCGAGTAGTCAACCGCGTTCACCCCGATGAAGATGTCCTGTGCCTGCAATACTTCGGCCCACGCCAGCGCCAGTGACAGCATGATGGTATTGCGTGCCGGCACGTAGGTGACGGGGATGCCGCTGCCCGCCAGCTCCGGCACCGCGATGCGCGGATCGGTCAGCGCCGAACCGCCGAAGGCCGTCAGGTCAACCCGGATCACGCGATGTTCGTGCGCCCCCAACGCTGCGGTGACACGCTGCGCCGCCGCCAGTTCGGCATGGTGGCGCTGCCCGTAGTCCACGCTCAAGGCGTGGCACTGCAAGCCCTCTGAACGCGCGATCGCCAGCACAGTCGCGGAATCCAGCCCGCCCGACAACAATACAACTGCACGCCTCATCGCCCCGCCTCGCTTCCCCACAACAATTTGTGCAATTGCATTTGAAAGCGCACCGGCAAACGGTCGCGCAATATCCATTCCGCCAGATCGCGGGCGGCGAGCTGACTCTGCGCGGCGGAAAAGAGCACGCCGCAGCGTTCGGCCAGTTTGCGCTCGCGCAGGACCTGCCTGGCCCACTGATAATCCGCTTCGTCACAAAGCACGAATTTGATTTCGTCCTGCGGCTTGAGATATTCGAGATTGCCCCAGAGATTCTTTTCGACCTCGCCGGAAGCCGGCGTCTTGATGTCGAGTATCACCATCACGCGCCTGTCCAGCGCAGAGATGTCGAGCATGCCGCCGGTTTCCAGCGACACCGCATAACCCGCATCGCACAGGGTGCGCAGCAGGACTAGACTGTTTTTCTGCGCGAGCGGTTCGCCACCGGTCACCGTCACATAGCGCGGGGCATGCCGCGCCACCGCGTCCATGATCTCGGCCACGGTCATGGTCTGCCCGCCGCTGAAGGCGTAGGTCGTATCGCAGTAGGTGCAGCGCAAAGGACAGCCGGTGAGACGGACGAATACGGTCGGCAATCCGGCGCGACTGGTTTCGCCCTGCAAGGAAAAGAAGATTTCGCTGATGCGCAGCGTTGCGGCGACGGCTTGCTTCATCGACGACGGGAATTACTTCAGTTTAGCCAGACGCTGTTTGGCCTGGGCAGCGGCATCGCTGCCGGGAAAGCGTGCGATCAGCTGTTTGAGGGTCTTTTGTGCAGCGGCCTTCTGCTTGAGCATCAACTGGCTTTCCGCCAGGTTCAGCATGGATTCGGAAGCGCGCGGATGGTCGTCATGCTTGTCGAGCAGAATACGGTAGGCGCCCACCGCATTTGCATAGTCGCGATTCAGGAAATAGGAATTCCCCATCCAGTAATACACATTGGCCGCATGTGCCGACTGCGGATATTGCAGCATGAATTCGCTGAAAGCCTGTCCCGCCTCCGCATACCTCTCGGCGCGGTAGAAACCGTAGGCAGTCTCGAAAGCATGGTTCTCGCCCTGCGCATCCTGTGCGCCCGCTCGCTGTGCCGCACGGGGGGATGATGCCGCACCGCTTGTCGCAGCCCCTTCCAGTGGCCGCAGGCGCGCATCGAGATCGGTATAAAAATCCTTTTGCCGTTTCTCGCCCTCTTGCAACACATGGCTGAATTCATCGAACTGCCCGCGCTGCTTGCGCATTTCGGTTGCCTGCATTTCAAGCTGCATTTGCAGATCGAGGATGGAACGCACTGCCAACTGGCTCTGGATTTCCGCCTCTGCCAGCAGCTTTTCCAACTTGGCGACGCGCAACTCCAGTTGCTGAATCTGCTTGCGCGCATCGTCATCAGCAAACAGCCCCGCAAAAGCGGGGCTGCTCACCAGCAACAGACAGCTCAACAAACGTGATGCGGCAAGTCGCATGCTTACTGGGCGCCGTAGTTGATGTCGGCGCGGCGGTTTTGCGACCAGCACGACTCGTTATGCTCGGTGCAACGCGGCTTCTCTTCGCCATAGCTCACGGTCTCGATCTGCGCCGCAGTTGCGCCACCCAGTTCCAGAGCTTTTCTGGTGTTGTTGGCACGACGCTGGCCCAAGCCAAGGTTGTACTCGCTGCTGCCGCGCTCATCGGCGTTGCCCTCGACACGCACCTTCGCGTCCGGATGCGCCGCCAGATAACGCGCATGCATCAGGATGGTGTCGCGATCGGCAGCCTGAATCGCGTCCACATCGAACGGAAAATGAACGCTGCTCTTGTCTTTCAGCGCGGCCAGTTCATCGGTTGCGGCTTGTGCGGCTTGGGCATCGGCTGCGGCCTTCGCATCGGCTGCGGCTTGTGCATCAGTTGCGGCCTTGGTATCAGCTGCAGCTTGCGCGCCAGAGTCTGCGGCCTGGGTCGCGGTCTTCGGCGCCACGGTTTCTTCTTTGGGCTGGTTGCTGGCGCAAGCCACCAGGAAGTTGGTCAGAAAAACAGCCAGGATGAGTTTTTTCATTGCGTGTACTCCTTATTGTTGATCGTTATTTCTGGAATGGGCCCCACACCGGTTCGCGGATATCGCCGCGCTGGGCAACCATTTTTTGCTTGACTCTGCCATCGTTTGAAACGGTTGCCAATATACCACGGCCCATTGCTTCGGTGGCAAACAGGATGATCTTGCCATTGGGCGAGAAACTCGGCTTCTTTTCCCATCCACCGGTGGTCAGGATCTGCGCCTGGCCGGTTTCGAAATCCTGCACGCAGATATAAAACGTGCCCTCCTTGTACAGGGAGAAGACGAAACCCTTGCCATCCGGTGCCACGCGTGGCGAGAATGCACTACCGCTTTCGAAAGTGAGCCGCTGAAGACTTCCGTCGACCAGCGACAGCCGGTAGATCTGCGGGTTGCCGCCGCGGTCGGAAGTGAACAGCAGGCTTTGGCCATCCGGGGTGAACACCGGTTCGGTATCGATCGCATCGCTCTCGGTGATGCGGTGCAATCCCTGCCCAGTGCTGCTCATCAAATAGATACTGGAATTGCCTTCGCGCGTCAGGACCAGCGCCATCTGCCTGCCATCCGGCGCCCATATCGGCGCGCTGTTGCTGCCGGGAAAGGCGGCGACCAGCCGGCGTTGCGCCGAATCGAGCGACTGCACATAGACCATCGCACGTTGCTGTTCAAAGCTGACATAAGCGATCTGGCTGCCATCGGGTGACCAGGCCGGGGACATGATCGGCTCTTTCGAGGCCAGCAGGGTGTGTTCACCATAGCCGTCGCTGTCCGCCACCACCAGCCTGAAATCGTCCCGGTCGCGATTCACATAGGCGATGCGCGTACTGAACACCCCCGGACTGCCCGTCAACCGCTCGTAAATCAGGTCGGCCACACGATGGGCGATCACGCGCACATTCGCGCGTTTTGCGGTGACCACCTGCGCCATCAGTTCTGCATTGCGCACCACATCGAACAGCGAGAATCGCACCGACAGCCGCTCCCCCTCCATTTCCTGCATCGTCCCGAGCAGCAGCGTCTCGGCCCCGGCCCATTCCACCGGCCGCACTTCGGCTACCGTGTGCGGAACCCTGCCGGCGGGATCCACCAGCCTGAACAAGCCGGTACGCGCCAGGTCGCTCCCGATCACTTCCTGCAGACTTTGGGCGAGCAACGGGTCGCCGCCAAAACGCACCAGCGAGATTGGCGCCTGATGCTCGCCCGCACCGGTGATTTCGATGTTCAGTTCGGCGCGCACCGGCGCGGATAAACACCACAGGCACAAAACTATCCAGCGCAACATAAGGAACCTCTGATTAAGTCCCACATGGCCGCGCACTTGGCTTTGCGGGATGGGATGCAAGGCGGACGAGGCAGGCAATGGTTGATGCCCTTG
>JAVHSB010000111.1:0-3919 GCA_036171955.1 Sideroxydans sp. | reverse complement strand
TGCCGGACGAATCGCGCACTTTCGGCATGGAAGGCATGTTCCGCCAGCTCGGCATCTTTTCGCAGGTCGGACAGCTCTACACGCCGCAGGATGCCGACCAACTGATGTTCTACAAGGAAGACCAGTCCGGGCAGATCCTGCAGGAAGGGATCAACGAGGCCGGCGGCATGGCCGACTGGATCGCCGCCGCCACCGCCTACGCCAATCATGGCGTGGCGATGATCCCGTTCTATATCTATTACTCGATGTTCGGTTTCCAGCGCATCGGCGATATGGCCTGGGCGGCGGGCGACATGCTGGCGCGCGGCTTCCTCGTCGGCGGCACCGCCGGACGCACCACGCTGAACGGCGAAGGCCTGCAACATCAGGATGGCCACAGCCACCTGCTGGCGGCGACCATACCCAACTGCGTCTCCTACGATCCGGCTTTCGCCTACGAACTCGCGGTCATCGTTCAGCATGGCCTGGAACGCATGTACCACCAGCAGGAGGACGTGTTCTATTACCTCACGGTGATGAACGAGAACTACGCCCACCCGGCCATGCCGAAGGGCGCGGAGGAAGGCATCATCAAGGGCATGTACAAATTCAGCCCCGGCAAGGGCAAGGCGAAGGCCAAAGTCCAGCTGCTGGGCAGCGGCACCATCCTGCGCGAAGTGATCGCCGCCGCCGAATTGCTGGAGAAGGATTTCGGCGTGGCGACGGATGTATGGAGCGTGACCAGCTTCAACGAGTTGCGCCGCGACGGCATCGATTGCGAACGCTGGAACATGCTGCATCCGGAAGCAAAGCCGCGCGCGAGCTACGTCGAACAGTGCCTGGACGCGAAAACGCCGGTGGTGGCCGCGACCGATTACATCCGCGCCTATCCCGACCAGATTCGTCCGTATGTGAAAGCGCCCTACAAGACGCTGGGCACGGACGGTTTCGGCCGTTCCGACTTCCGCCGCAAGTTGCGCCAGTTCTTCGAGGTGGACCGCCATTACGTCGCGGTCGCGGCCTTGAAAGCGCTCGCCGACGCAGGCGCGCTTGAGGCCAAAGAGGTGAGCCGCGCGATCGAGCTGTACGGGATCGACGCGAACAAACCCAACCCCACCACGGTGTAATCAAGGAGAGCGACGTGGCAGAAATCAACAAAGTACAAGTGCCGGATATCGGCGGATTCAAGGACGTGGCGGTCATCGAGGTCAGCATCAAGGCCGGCGACACGATTGCGGCGGAACAATCCATGATCACGCTCGAAACGGACAAGGCAACCATGGATGTGCCCGCGCCGTTCGCGGGCGTGGTGAAGGAAATGAAGCTGAAGGTAGGCGACAAAGTATCGGAAGGCGACCTGATCGCCCTGGTCGAAGGCAGCGCTGTCGCCGCACCCGCCACCCCATCGGCACCGCAAGCTGCAGCAGCACCAGCCCCGGCCGCAAAACCGGCGCCCTCCGCACAGCCAGCTCCGGCGGCACCTCTTGTGGTAGCCGCAACGCCAGCCCCGGCTGCCGGCACGAATGTGCATGCCAGCCCGTCCATCCGCCGCTTCGCGCGCGAGCTCGGCGTGAATCTGGCACAGGTCGGCGGAAGCGGCGAGAAAGGCCGTGTCACCCGGGAAGACGTGCAGAACTTCGTCAAGCAGACCCTGGCAAAACCACAAAGTGCCGCAGCGGAGGGAGCATTGCCCGGCCTGTTGCCCTGGCCGGACGTGGATTTCGCCAAATTCGGCGCGATCGAGACCAAGGCACTGTCGCGCATCAAGAAAATTTCGGGCGCAAACCTGCACCGCAACTGGGTGATGATCCCGCACGTGACGCAGTTCGAGGAAGCCGACATCAGCGAGATGGAAGCCTTCCGCAAGGAGCTGGGCGCGGAATACGCCAAACAGAACATCAAGATCACCCCGCTCGCTTTCATGCTCAAGGCCTGCGCGCACACCCTCAAACACTTCCCCGACTTCAACGCCTCGCTCGACGCGAGCGGCGAAAATCTGGTGCTGAAGAAATACATCCACATCGGCGTCGCCGTCGATACGCCGAATGGCCTGATGGTGCCGGTGATCCGCGACGTGGACCAGAAGGGCATCGTGCAGCTGGCGCAGGAGCTGGGAGCGGTCAGCGCCAAGGCGCGCGACCTGAAAATCTCTGCCGCCGACATGCAGGGCGGCTGTTTCTCCATCTCCAGCCTGGGCGGCATCGGCGGCACGGCATTCACCCCGATCATCAACGCGCCCGAAGTGGCGATCCTCGGCGTGTCGCGTTCCAGCATGAAGCCGGTGTGGAAAGACGGCGCGTTCGTGCCGCGCCTGATGCTGCCGCTGTCGCTGTCCTACGATCACCGCGTGATCGACGGTGCGGCCGCCGCGCGCTTCACCACCTATCTGGCGCATGTGCTGTCCGACATGCGCAGGCTGGCACTGTAAGCATGGCGGTTAGAACCACCGTCGCGCGCATCCGGACTGCAATGGCTCGCGCAACCGGCGGCGAGTTCTGCCCTAACATGCAGGCGGGGAACGCATGAGCGCGCCCCGCAGCAGTCCGCAGACACAGCAGCACGTTCCTCCCATCGGTATCCTCGGCGGCACGTTCGACCCGATCCATCACGGCCATTTGCGCATCGCCCAGGAGGCGCTGGAGCAATGCGGCCTGGCGCGCGTCCTGTTCGTCCCCAGCGGTACGCCGCCGCACCGCACTGCGCCGCAGGCGTCGGCACAGGCGCGCTGGGAAATGGTGCGCGCGGCGATTGCCGGCCATGCGGATTTTCAGGTGGATGTGCGCGAGGTATGGCGCAGCGATCCCTGCTACACGGTGAATACACTCGCCTCGCTGCGCGCCGAACTGGGTGCCGCGCAACCGCTGTGCCTGATCCTCGGCGGCGATGCCTTCCTGCAACTGCACACCTGGCACGACTGGCTGCGCCTGTTCGAGCTGGCCCATATCGTGGTACTGCAACGCGCGGGCGGGCTGCCTCTGGGCAACGCGATGGCGCAGGCGGATCCTGCGCTGCAGGCCGAATACCGGTCTCGCCTCGCCCCCGGTGCGCGCGCGCTGCACGAAGCCAGCGCCGGCCGCATCTTCGTTGCCGACATGCCTGCCTTGGACATTTCATCCACCGACATCCGCCGCCGTTGTGCGGAGATGCGCGACATCCGCTATCTGCTGCCGGGTGCCGTGGCCCACTACATCAACACTCACTCGCTCTATAGACCATGCTGAACCTAAAAGACAAAACCCAAGCCATCGTCGCCGCACTGGAAGACATCAAGGCAATGGACATTGAAGTCATCGACACGCACAAATTCAACTCGCTGTTCGAAACCATGGTGATCGCCAGCGCGCAGTCGACGCGCCAGACCAAGGCGCTCGCCGACCAGGTGGAAATGAAACTCAAAGAACTCGGCGAGGAGGCGATCGGCATCGAGGGCGGCGACAGCGGCGAGTGGGTGCTGGTGGACATGGGCAATGTTGTCGTCCACATCATGCAGCCGGCCGTGCGCGCGTACTACAACCTCGAAGAGCTGTGGGGCGTGCAGCCCAGGCAGCGTGCCCAAGCCGGCAAATGAAACTGATAATCCTCGCGGTGGGCAACAAGATGCCTGCGTGGATCAGCGAGGGTTTCAACGAATACGCCAGGCGCATGCCGCGCGAGGCGAAGATCGAATTGATCGAGATCAAGCCGGAACCGCGGGGCAGCGGCAAGAGCACGGCCCAGAACATGGAAGCCGAGGCACAGCGCATCCGTGCGGCGCTGCCCGCTTCCGCGCGCTGCATCGCGCTCGACGAGCACGGCGCCACCCCGACCACGAAACAGCTCTCGCAGCAAATGCAGGACTGGATGCGGCAGGGCTGGGACGTCGCCTTCATCATCGGCGGCGCCGATGGCCTGCACGATTCGATCAAGCAGCACGCGCAGCAACTGATGGCCTTGTCCGCCT
>JAVHSB010000110.1:0-3969 GCA_036171955.1 Sideroxydans sp. | reverse complement strand
ACCGGCCTGTCACGCCGGGGGTCGCGGGTTCGAGTCCCGTCCACTCCGCCAAACAAAGGCGAACGAAAGTTCGCCTTTTTTCATGTTGGATGCTTGCGCATCCGTGTTTCGACGCAGAGGTGGCTATGTTTGATTTTGTGCATGAAAGAAAACGTCTGGTACAGATCGTGTTGGCACTCATCATTCTGCCGTTCGCACTCTGGGGTCTCGATTCCTATCAACATTCGGGTGATACCGGCGTGCTGGCATCAGTCAACGGGACAAAAATCAGCCAGCCGGAATTCGAGGATGCCATGCAGCGCCAGCGCCAGAAATTGCGCGAAGTTCTGGGTGACAGGCTGGATCCCGCCATGCTGGAGAGCGCGGAGATGAAGCGCTCGGTTTTGCAAGGTCTGGTCACGCAACGGGTATTGCTGGAAGAGGCGCAACAGGCGGGTCTGGTCGTGAGTGACGAGCAGATGGCTCGCCTCATTGCGGGCGTGCCTTCCTTTCAGAAGGACGGGGTCTTCGATAAAGCGGTGTATGAATCGGCGCTGAAGGCTCAAGGGATGACACCGGCCGGATTCGAATACCGTGTGCGCCAGGATATATTGAGTCGACAGTTGACCGATGCATTCGCCCAGAACGGCTATGCGGCGGATGCCGGCGTGGAAAACCTGATCCGTTTGAACGAGCAAAAGCGCGTGGTCGCCGTCGCCGCAATTGGCCTCGCATCCTACCGCGACAAGATCCGGGTTGGTGAGAGTGAGGTCAAGTCGTACTACGATGGCCATCCCGAACAGTTTCAGTTGCCGGAACGTGCGCAAGTTGAATATATAGTGCTTGCTGTAGATGATTTGGCGGCGCGCATGGCCCTTACCACTGGCGAGATTGAACAATATTATCGCGACCATGCAGCTGACTTCGGTACGGCGGAGCAGCGCCGGGCGGCGCACATCCTGATCGGCGTATCCAAAACCGCGTCTGACCCTGAAAAGGCAGCTGCCCGGAACAAGGCGCAGTCCATCCTGCAGCAAGTCAGGCAGAAACCCGCGGCGTTTGCCGCTTTGGCCAAACAGAATTCTGACGATCCAGGATCTGCGGCGAATGGCGGCGATCTGGGCATGTTCACGCGCGGCATGATGGTGAAACCGTTCGATGACAAGGTATTTTCGCTTCAGCCCGGCGAAATCAGCGATCTGGTGCAGACCGATTTTGGCTACCACATCATCCGCCTGACGGCGATCCAGCCCGCAAAAACAAAGCCACTGAGCGAAATTCGGGATCAAATCGCACAGGCGATCAAACGGGAAAAGGCGAACAACCGGTTTGCCGAACTGGCGGAGCCGTTCAGCAACATCGTGTATGAGCAGAGCGATAGTCTGAAGCCGGCAGCAGAGTTGATCGGGGCAAAAGTGCAAGGCGGTGTCTGGTTGACGCGCGGGCAGCCGGCGGGGGGTTTGTGGACGGACAAGGCGTTACAGGCAGTGTTTGCGCAGGACACACTGCGTGACAAGCGCAACACCAGTCCGGTCGAGATCGATGCCAATACCATGCTGGTTGCGCGCGTGACCGAACACCGGCCATCGAGTGCGCGACCATTGCCGGAAGTCGCCGCACAAATCCGCAAGCAGTTGCAGGAACAGGCAGCCCTGCAGGCTGCATCGAAGCAGGGCGCAACCCTGCTCGCCCAACTCCAGAATGGCGACAAAGTTTCGCTGCCATGGGGTAATCCGCAGCCAGTGATGCGGGGGCAACGCAGCGATTTGAACAGCCAGTTGTCGCGGCGCATCTTTGCAGCGGATGCGAGTAAACTGCCTGCCTATGTTGCAGTTGAAGATGAACGGGCAGGCTACTTGATTGCACGTATCGATGCAGTGCAGGAGATTCCAGCCATCGAGCCGATGAAGCTCGAGGGCTATGCCCAGCAGGTGCGTCAGATGACGGGCGAAGCCTTGCTCCAGGCTTTCCTGGAAGATGCGAAGGGGCGTGCCACAATCGAAGTCAAGGATTTTGCTGAAGCTGATAAGCAGTAAATATTTCCTTCATCCCAACAGAAACGCCGCTCCCTGAGCGGCGTTTCTGTTGGGAGTCGTCGAAAATCTGATGTTTTGCGATGGATTGGGCTTTTGTAGTGTTTTTTTTTGAAGTGGCACCGACACAAATGATTGCGCCATGATGCCACTTATCTCCCAACGTACATCTCGACGTCGATGGCTATCGTATATAATCCACCGCTGTCAAATTTCCCCTGATTACAGCCTGTTCATACATGCCGTCCGATCCGAAACTGGAAGTCTGCGATCTTGCCTGCGAGCGTGGCGAGCAGCGTCTGTTCGAGGGCCTGAACTTCACGCTTTCCAGCGGCGAATTGATGCGGGTGCAGGGTGAAAACGGCAAAGGCAAGACCACGCTGTTGCGCACCCTGTGCGGTTTCGTGCAGCCGACGGAGGGCATCGTGCGGTGGCGGGGACGCGACATCCAGGCATGGGACGACCAGTTCCATTCGCAGATGTGCTATCTCGGCCACGCCAATGCAATCAAGGACGAATTGAGTGCGCTGGAGAATCTGCGCATCGGCGCCGGGCTGGCCGGTATCGACGTCAGCGAAAGCAGGGCGATCGAGGTGCTGCGGCAGATGGGGCTGCGGCGCAAGGAACATCTGCCGGTGCGCGTGCTGTCGCAAGGCCAGCGCCGCCGCGTCACGTTGAGCCGATTGCTGGTGGGCGAGGCGAAGTTGTGGATTCTGGATGAACCATTGACCGCATTGGATGTGGGGGCAGTCGCGCTGATGCAGGAACTTATCGCGGAGCACCTGTCGAATCACGGCATGGCGATTTTCACCACGCACCAGCCGTTGCAGGTGAGCGGAGTTGAAATGCGCCATCTGGTGCTGGCATGAACCGGCTGTCCATGATCAGTTTGCTGTGGCGGGTGATCCGCCGCGATGTCTTGCTGGCGATGCGGCGCCGCGCGGATGTATTGACCACGCTGATATTCTTCGTGATGGTGGTCAGCCTGTTCCCGCTCGGCGTCGGACCGGAGGCCGATATGCTGCGCAAGATGGCCGGCGGTGTGCTGTGGGTGGCAGCACTGCTCGCCTCGATGCTGTCGTTGCCGCGCATGTTTTCGGCGGATCATCTGGACGGGACGCTGGAACAGATGATGCTGGCACCGCAATCGTTGACGGTGATGGTGCTGGGCAAGATGGCCGCGCACTGGATGTTGTCCGGATTGCCGCTGGTCTTGATCGCCCCGGTGCTCGGATTGCAGTTTGACATGTCGGTTGCCGCGATTGGTACGCTGATGCTGGCACTGATGCTGGGCACTCCGGTTTTGAGCATGATCGGGGCTGTTGGCGCCGCACTGACCTTGGGCTTGCGCGGCGGCGGAGTGCTGGTGTCCTTGCTGGTGTTGCCGCTGACCATCCCTGTGCTGATCTTTGGGGCGGGAGCCGTGGAGGCGGTGAACAGCGGGCTGGAAGCGGTTTCCAACCTGGCATTGATCGGGGCGTTTTTGCTGTTTGCCTTGGTGTTTACGCCATTCGTGGCGGCGCAGGCTTTGCGCATTTCGATGGAGTGATGAAGATTGGCAATCAACTGGTTTAAATATTCTGCTCCCTCCACCTTTTATGGCTTGGCAGGCAAACTGATCCCATTTATTGCGTGGCCGGCCGCAGTCCTGTTTGGTGTCGGTTTCTATATCGGGTTCTTTGTGGCCCCGACGGATGCTGTACAGAGCGAGGCTTACCGCATCATCTTCATTCACGTTCCAGCCTCGATCCTTTCCATGTTCATCTACCTCATCATGGCCGGATACGCCGCGCTGGGGCTGATCTTCAAGACGCGCTTGTCGGCCATGATGGCGTCTGCGCTGGCACCGACCGGAGCGCTGTTCGCTTTCATTTCGTTGTGGACCGGAGCCCTGTGGGGCAAGCCGATGTGGGGCGCGTGGTGGGTGTGGGATGCGCGCCTGACTTCGGAATTGATC
>JAVHSB010000109.1:0-3989 GCA_036171955.1 Sideroxydans sp. | reverse complement strand
TTGCGCGTAAGTCGGATTCCCCTCCCCGTACTGGTTGGTGGACCGTAATCTGTGATTTGGCAGGGCGTTATGCGGTTTTTTTCGCGTAATGGGCCGCGACGTATGCGTCAACGATCTGCTGGAATTCCTGCGCGATGTTATCCCCCCGCAGGGTGACCGTCTTTTCGCCGTCCACATACACGGGCGCGGACGGGCTCTCGCCGGTTCCCGGAAGGCTGATACCGATATTGGCCAGTTTGCTCTCCCCCGGACCATTCACGATGCAGCCCATGACGGCGACCGTCATTTCTTCCACGCCAAGGTATTGCTCGCGCCACAATGGCATCTGCGCGCGCAGGTAGGACTGAATGTCTTGCGCCAGTTCCTGGAAAACGGTGCTGGTGGTGCGACCGCAACCGGGGCAAGCCGTGACCATTGGCGCGAACGAACGCAAGCCCATGGTTTGCAGGATCTCCTGCGCCACCACCACTTCTTCCGTGCGTGCACCTCCGGGTGCCGGCGTGAGCGAAACACGGATGGTGTCGCCGATGCCTTGCTGCAACAATACCGACAATGCCGCTGTGGAGGCCACGATACCCTTGGAGCCCATGCCGGCCTCGGTCAGGCCAAGATGCAGGGCGTAATCGCATCGACGCGCCAATTCCTGATAGACGGCAATCAGGTCCTGCACGTCGCTGACCTTGCAGGACAGCACGATGTGATCATGCGGCAAACCAAGCTCCTCGGCACGCTTCGCACTTTGCAGCGCCGATACGATCAGGGCTTCACGCGTGATCTCGTTAGCTGCTCTCGGCTGCGCCAACCGTGAATTTTCATCCATCATGCGCACGATCAGCTCCTGGTCTAGACTCCCCCAGTTGACCCCGATCCGCACCGGCTTGTCGTATTGCAGGGCCGCGCCGATCATCATGGCAAATTGATCCTCACCCTTGCGGTTCTTGCCGACGTTGCCCGGATTGATACGATACTTCGCCAGCGCCTGCGCGCACTCCGGATATTCGGTAAGCAGGCGATGGCCGTTGTAATGGAAGTCGCCAATCAGAGGCACCTTGCAACCCAGCGCATCCAGCCGACGGCGGATGTGCGGCACGGCTGCAGCTGCGGCAGAGGTATTGACGGTGATGCGCACCAGTTCCGAACCGGCCTCTGCCAGTTCGTGCACCTGTTTTGTGGTGGATGTGATGTCTTCGGTATCGGTGTTCGTCATGGATTGGACGACGATGGCAGATCCGCTGCCGATCACGATGTCGTCAACATGAACTTGCTGCGTGGCACGACGCACGGGATGCTGAAAACTCATGGCTTATTCCAATACCAGACGGGCAACGCCCGCGGCCTGATAGTTGGAAAGATCGACTTCCTTTCCCTTGTAATACAAACGGATTGCTTCGACCTTGCCGATGTTGACCTGATACGGTGCGCGCCGGTTTCCACCGACCCATTTTTCTTCGCCGGCAGCAGTAACGCGCGAGATCAGCACCTCGCCGTTCACGTCCTTGACCTCCACCCACGCGTCTTGCAGGAATACAAAGTGGATCGGGCGCTTCATCAACTGTTCGAGCGGGACTTCGCGCTTGGCCGGAGGCGGTGCTGTCCCTGCCACTGCGGGACTCTTTTCTTCTTTGATCTGGGGGGTCGGTGCCTGTACTTTTACCGCCTTGGGTGGCGCGACCTCCACGATTTCCGTCTTTTGGGTTGCAGTCACAGGCACGGCAGATACAGCCGCTTCCATCGCCGGCGGGGTCTGCACTGCCGCTTGTTCAGCGGTCGCAGGGGTGCCCTTATCCCGTTGCGTGAAAAGGAAGACTGCAATTCCGAGTGCGATGATCAGTGCACCAATCAGCAGATACAGGTTATTGCGTTCAGTGGAGCTCACTGACGGCAGCGCTTGCCCCCCCGCCTGCACTTCGCTCCAATCATGCTGATGCTCCATTCTGGTTTCAGTCTGCGCCAGCAAAGACTCCGGCTCCAGATGCAGCACGCGGGCATAGCTGCGGATGAATCCGCGCAGAAAAGTTCCCTGGGGCAAATGCCCGACATCGTCCCGCTCCAGCGCTTCGACCTGGCGCACACTGAATTTGATGCGGTCAGCGACTTCCTGTGTGCTGAAGCCCATCGCCTCCCTTGCCGTGCGCAGAGATGCGCCAATGCCCGCATGCGGTGTCGCGGGAGCACTGCTGACCGGTTCAGTCGTGTTTTCGTTCATCATTCGACACTTTTCAGAAGTTGAGTCTCGCGAGAATCGGGGAAACGCTTGCGCAATTGCAGGGCAAAGCTGGCCGCCGAGTTGCGGTCTCCCATTCGGTGTTCGATGCGGTAAGCCAGCAACAATTGCTCGGCATCCAGCTCGCGTCCGGTTTGCAACAAACGAAGCAGCCAGGACTTCGCTGCCGCATGGTTGCCATTGGCAAAATGCAATCCAGCCATTCCGCTCAACGCTTCCGGCATTTCTGGATGCAGGATCAGCGCGCGCTGCAGGTAGGTTTCCGCCGCAGCCGCATCGCCCGCCTTGAGTGCACAGATACCGGCATTGGCGTATGCCAGATCGGGCGTGTTGTAGAGCGGGTCAGCCAGCGCCGACATGAATTGCGGAATCGAATCCTTCGGACGCCCGCGCTGACACAGGAACCAGCCGTAATTATTGTGTGCGCCGGCATTCCCGGGCTCCAGCTTGAGACTGTGCAGAAAATCGGTTTCTGCCTGTTTGTCTTCCCCCAGCGTCATGCGCACCAGGCCGCGAACGTTGTAGGCCGGGGCATAGGAATCGTCCGCCTGCACGGCCACGGCCAATTCCTGCAGCGCGATCGAATACTGGCCGCGTTCGAAATAGGCTGCCGCAAGTTCAGTGTGGACAACCGCAACATTGCGCGCCCTCTCATCCGGCACGCCGGAACTGGCGCAACCGCCCAGGAACAACAGCCACAGAATTGCGATTCCTGCACCGATTTTCATTGTTGCACCTCCACCAGGCGATGGGTTCTTTTGCTCTTGTCCTGCACCTGCCCCGCCAGTTGTCCACAGGCGGCGGCAATATCGTCGCCGCGCACCTTGCGGATGGTCGTAACGATACCCGCCTGCATCAGGATGTCGCGAAAACGTTTCACTGTCTCCATGTCGGAACGGCGATAAGGCGCCTGCGGAAAAGGATTGAACGGAATCAGGTTGAACTTGCACGGCACGTCGCGCACCAGCGCCGTCAGCTCACGTGCATCCTGCGGCCGGTCGTTCACACCGGCCAGCATCACATATTCGAAAGTCACGAAGTCGCGCGGTGCTTTTTCCAGATAGCGCAGACAAGCCGCCATCAATTCGCGCAGCGAATACTTCTGGTTGATCGGCACCAACTCGTTGCGCAGCGCGTCGTTCGGCGCATGCAGCGAAATCGCCAGCGCAACCGGACATTCCTCGCGCAATCGGTCCATCGCCGGGACAACCCCGGAGGTGGAAACCGTCACGCGGCGGCGCGACAGGCCATAGGCATGGTCGTCCAGCATCAGGCGCAAGGCATGCACAGTGTTGTCGAAATTCAGCAACGGCTCGCCCATGCCCATCAGCACCACATTGGTGACCGGCCAGTTGCCGTCTTCGTTCTTGCCGAGTTCGTGATTGGCCCACCACACCTGGCCGATGATCTCGGCCGTGGACAGGTTGCGGTTGAAACCCTGCTTGCCGGTGGAGCAGAACGCGCAGTCCAGCGCGCAGCCAGCCTGCGTGGAGACGCACAGCGTGCCCCTGCCCTCTTCCGGAATGAACACCGTCTCCACCGCGTTTCCGGTGCCCACGTCCAGCAGCCACTTGCGCGTACCGTCGGAGGCGGTTTCTTCACGCACCACGGAGGGCGTGCTGATGCAGGCGATCTGCTTGAGTTTTGTGCGCAGAGTGATCGCCAGATCGCTCATCGCATCGAAATCGGACTCCCCGTTCTTGTAGATCCAGCGCAGCACCTGCTTGGCGCGGAACGGTTTTTCGCCGTGCTCCGCAAACCAGGC
>JAVHSB010000108.1:0-3995 GCA_036171955.1 Sideroxydans sp. | reverse complement strand
CGTCCCGCTGTGCCCTGACCATAGCTGCCCTGATTGAATCCGAACTGGAAATCGAAGCTGTCATCCCCGCTCGCGCGATGCGTGCCGCGCAGATTGAACACCTTTTTGGCACTTGCGTCATTGAGGATAGCCGGATTATCGCCGCCATCGCTCAAGGCGCCAAACGACATTCGATAATCGGTGCGCTCGCCTGCACTGCCGAAGGAGGCCACGATATCGGAGATGCCCAACTCACCCTGTGTCATGACCAGATCACCGCCATTCAGACTTCCGGCATCGCGCGTGATGATGTTAATGACACCATAGAACGAGTTGGTGCCGTGCGATGCCGCCGCCGGGCCGCGCACGACTTCGATGCGGTCGATGTCTGCCAGCAGCAGCGGCAGGCTCTGCCAGTCCACACCGCCAAACGGCGGCAGATAGACGCTGCGGCCATCGACCAATACCTGCATCCTGCGCGAATACTGGTCAGACACCCCGTTCAGCGAAACAAAGGCAGTGTTGGCCCCGGACGAGCCAACATACATTCCTGGCACCAGTCTGAAAAGGTCGACGATCTGGCGAGCCCCGGATGCCTTGATCATTTCGCGGTCGATCACCGTCACTGCATTCGGCGCATCCGCCAGCGGCTGGCTCAAACGCGAGGCAGTCAGAACGACGGGCAGGTCTTCCAGAAATACCGATTCGGAATAGGCTGTATCGACCGGGTCAGCGAGGACGCCGTGGGCAACGAATAGACAGAGTAAAACTGCGGAGAGCAAGGCACGCCACATTGCTGGCGGCATGAACACTGCGGGTGGGCTTGGACTGAAACAGGCATAACGAACAGTCGGCATCTAGTTTGATTCCCCGGATCGCTTCCAATCACGGCCAGTTGCCGTTAAAAAATCCCGACTGGCGGGATTGGGCACGGCTGGATGGTTTGTGCTTCCACTCCAGAACTCATGCCGGACTATTGTTTGTCCCTTTGCCGAGGAGCGATCAATTGACTGGTCGGGGCGAGAGGATTTGAACCTCCGACCACTTGCACCCCATGCAAGTACGCTACCAGGCTGCGCTACGCCCCGAGGGCGCGGATTATAGCAGAGCAAATATTTGTTGAAATTGTTTTTGCCTTCAAGCGCGCAACAAATGCAAAATTTCATTCAGCTCACGGCGAATCCGTACCGGATCCATTAATTCCACTCCGGTTTTTTCAACTATCAGGGGATCTTTCAAGTCACTTTGTTCGAGTCGGCTGCGCGCGCCGCTGATGGTGAATCCCTCCTCATACAACAAATGACGGATGCGCCGAATCAACAGAACTTCGTGATGCTGGTAATAGCGGCGATTGCCGCCCCGCTTGAGCGGTTTGAGCTGGGTAAATTCCTGTTCCCAATAGCGCAGCACATGCGCCTTGACTCCGCACAGGGTGCTGACTTCACCGATGGTGAAGTAGCGCTTTGCCGGTATTGCCGGCAAATCGGCATCAGCTACGTGCGGATCCATGATAGGTCTTCTCTACCATGCTTTTAAGTTTCTGGCTGGGATGGAAGGTGACTACGCGGCGGGCGGTGATGGGAATCTCCTCGCCAGTCTTCGGGTTGCGGCCGGGACGCTGCGGCTTGTCGCGCAACTGGAAATTGCCGAAGCCGGACAATTTGACACTGTCGCCTTGTGCCAGTTGGGCGCGGATTTCCTCGAAGAAGGCTTCCACCATGTCTTTTGCTTCGCGTTTGTTCAATCCGACTTTTTCGAACAGCAAGTCTGCCAGTTCGGCCTTGGTAAGCGTTGTTGTCATGCCTCTCCCCTGATCTGCGCGCCATTATTTTGCAATGCCTGCATCAATCCCGCCATGGCAGGTTCAATTTCCGCATCGCTCAACGTTTTTTGAGTATCTTGTAATAACACACGGAATGCAAGGCTTTTTCTCCCTTGCCCGACTCCTTGCCCGGAATACAAATCGAACAAGTCGATATCGAGCACATACGGCAGTTTGGCGGCCCGCATCACTTCCAGCAGGAACGCCACACTAACGTGCTCTTCCACCACCACCGCAATATCGCGCCGGACCAGCGGGAAACGCGAGACCGCAGCCAAACGCGGAACGCTGGCTTGCGTCAGGGCAGCCAAATCGAGTTCAAACCAAATGGCGGGCAATGGCAGGTCATATTTCTGTTGCCATTGCGGATGCAATTCGCCTATCCAGCCAACGGGCAAGTCTCCCAGCAGGATGCGCGCGGAACGGTTCGGATGCGACGCGGGATGAACTGCCGCCTGGAAGGTCGGGCGACGCGGCGCAAACAGGGCTTCCACATCACCTTTTACGTCGAAGAAATCCGCCGCCCGCGCCTGGCCTCCCCATTGCTCCGGGAGCGCCCCGCCGTAAGCCAGTCCGGCCAAACGATCCTGCTGCATATATTCCCCGGCCTCGGCGCTGAAACATCCGCCGATCTCGAACAACCGCACCCGTGCCTGCTTGCGCGCCAGATTCGTGCGCAATGCTGCCAGCAATCCACCGAGCAGGCTGCTGCGCATCACGCTCATCTGGCTGGCAATCGGATTCTGCAAGGCGATCGGAGTTTCGTTGCCGCACAGGTCACGCTCCCAAGCGCTTTCCACGAACGAGTAATTGATGGTTTCCTGATAATCACGCAAAACCATGCGCTGGCGCACTTGCGCCAATGGCCGCTCGGCTTCGAGCTGCGGCAATATGCCCATGTTTGCCCTGATTGATGCCGGCTGGATATTCTCATAGCCATGCACCCGTGCGACCTCTTCGATCAGATCTTCCTCGATCTCGATATCGAAACGATAGCTGGGCGGCGTCACGATCAACTCATCCCCGTTTTGTCGCACTTCCATGCCGAGGCGGATCAGGATTTGCGTGATCGCATCTGGTTCCAGTTCGACCCCCAACACGCGGCGTATGCGTGTACTGCGCAGGCGAACCGGATTGCGCGCCGGCAATTCGGCCTCGGCCTCGCCGACCTTTCCAGGCTTGCCGCCGCAAAGATCGAGGATGAGCTGGGTGGCTCGATCGAGCGCATCTCGCGTCGCCGCGAAATCCACGCCGCGCTCGAAACGGAAAGCGGAATCGGAGCTGAAACCGAGGCGGCGCGACTTGCCAACGATCACGGCCGGCGCAAAGAATGCGCTTTCCAGAAAAATATCTGTGGTCGACTCGTCCACTGCACTGTCCGCCCCCCCCATCACGCCGGCCAGCGCGACCGGACCCTTGCCATCGGCGATCACCAGCATGTCATCCTGCAGGGCCACAGTCTGTTCGTTCAGCAGTTTCAGCTGTTCTTTGGCACGCGCAAAACGCACTTCCAAGTCGCCGTTCAGTTTGTTCAGATCGAACGCATGCAGCGGTTGTCCCAGTTCAAGCATGACATAATTGGTCACGTCCACCAGCGCGCTGATGCTGCGCAGACCGCATCGCTGCAAGCGTTGCGCCATCCAGCCCGGAGTCACGGCACTGGCGTTCACGCCAGCGATGACCCGGCCCGTATAACGGGGACAGGCTGCAGCGTCAGATACCCCAATCCTGCAGCTTTCCATATCAATCGGCTGGAAGGCGGACTGCGGAACGGCCTGCAATGGCGCTCCAGTCAGGGCTGCCACTTCGCGCGCGATGCCATGCAGGGATAGGCAGTCGCTGCGATTGGGAGTCAGTTTGAGCGTGAACAGGTGGTCGTCCAGATCGAGATGCTCGCGGATGCTTTGCCCGACCACGGCATCGGCGCCCAGTACCATCAGCCCGTCGCTTTCGTCCGCCAGCCCGAGTTCCCTTTCCGAGCACATCATGCCGAAGGATGCGATACCGCGCACCTTGGCCTGCTTGATCTCGAAATTCTTTCCATCAGAACCTGGCGGCAACTTCGCGCCAACCAGTGCGCACGGCGCCTTCATGCCCACGGTCACATTCCCTGCACCGCACACGATGGTCAGGGGTTCAGCCTGCCCAACATCCACCGTAAGTACATTCAGGCGATCAGCATCGGGATGTTTGT
>JAVHSB010000107.1:0-18021 GCA_036171955.1 Sideroxydans sp. | reverse complement strand
TGCCGCGCAGCAGGTCCACATCGGCGTCCTGGATATGGCGGCGGTCTTCGCGCAGGTGGATGGTGATGGCGTCCGCGCCCGCCTCCTCGCAGATCAGCGCGGCACGCAGCAGATTGGGATAACACGCGCCGCGCGCCTGGCGCAGGGTTGCGATATGGTCAATGTTTAGTCCGAGTTTAATCATTCCAGTTCCTCACCACGAATATACAGGGCCGCAAAACAGCGCGGCCATGCGGGACTTGAGCAGAGATTCCCTAACACAGTTTCTGCAGCTCCCTCATCAGCTCGCGCGTATGCAGGGTCTTGCCCGCCAGATGGTGATCCAGCACCATGCGCATCAGCTGCTTGCTCTGGCGCGCGCTCTCGGCATCGCGGTAGTCATCCGCAGCCATATCGAGCAGGGTCTTGCCCGCCACCAGGAGGCCTTCGTCTTCCTCTGCTGCGGCGGCAACGGCGCCGCGTTCGAGTATATAGCGGTATGAGCGTTCGGACACGACGGGCACGCCGCTGCCGGCCTCAGTTTCCAGGGTCAGCGCGTAACCGAGCTCCTGCAGCATGTGCTTCTCGAAGCAGCGCAGGGTGAATGCGTGGTCATCCTCGCGCGCCAGCCGTTGCAGGGTCTGCTGGTAATAATCGAACAGGCGCTCGTGCGGGTCGTCGCGCGCCATCAGGTTGAGCAGCAGTTCGTTCAGGTACAGGCCGCACAGCAGGGCCGTGCCCTGCAACTGCGGCTGCCCGCCCTGCCATTCCGCGCCATGCAAAGTGCGCAATTCGTTCTTGCCGAACCAGCTCAGGTTGAGCGGCTGGAATCCCATCAGCAATCCGCGCAACACCGAGCGCGGTCGCCGCGCCCCGCGCGCCACCAGCGGCACCCGTCCGTGCGCGCGGCTGAACACTTCGACGATCAGGCTGGTCTCGCGAAAGGGATAACTGTGCAGCACGAATCCCGGTTCGGCTTCTATCTTGTGGCGCTGGGTGCTACTCATTGCACAGTCGGAAAACCGCCGCAAAACCGGAGCGGGCACGCAACACAGCCGACGGGCCGCAGAACAGTCTGCCTGTCACTCATACCCCAGCGTCTTCAGCATGTGCGCGCTGTCCGCCCAGCCGCTGCGCACCTTGACGAATACTTCGAGGAACACTTTGCCGTCGAACAGCTTTTCCATGTCGAGGCGCGCCTGGGTGGCGATCTCCTTCAGCTTTTCGCCCTTGTGCCCGATCAGCATGACCTTGTGCGCCTCCTTGTCCACCAGGATGGCGGCATGGATGCGGCGCAGCCGGCCTTCCAGCTTGAACTGTTCGATCACCACGCTGACCGAATAGGGCAATTCCTCGCCGGTGAAGCGGAATATTTTCTCGCGCAACAGTTCGGCCGCGAGAAACCGTTCGTTGCGATCCGTGATGTCGTCCTCGGCGTACAGATGCGCGCCCGGCACCAGATGCGGACGGATCGCGCCGAGCAGGGTGTCGAGCTGTTTGTCCTGTCTGGCGCTGACCGGAACAATGGCGGAAAAAGGATGCAGCGCGGCGATTTCGTCGATGAAAGGCAGCAGCTCGGCCTTGTCCTTCACCAGATCGGCCTTGTTGATCACCAAAATTACCGGCCTGTCCTTCGGCAGCAATGCCAGCACCTGCCGGTCGCGCTCGTCGAAATGGCGCGCCTCGATCACGAACAGCACGGCATGCACGTCGCGCAGGCTGCTGGTGACGACGCGGTTCATGCTGCGATTCAGCGCGTTGGTGTGCTGCGTCTGAAAGCCCGGGGTGTCGACGAAGACGATTTGCGTCTCTTCCCGCGTCAGGATGCCAATGATGCGGTGGCGCGTAGTCTGCGCCTTGCGCGAGGTGATGCTGATTTTTTGCCCGACCAGGTGATTGAGCAGGGTCGATTTGCCGACGTTGGGGCGGCCGACGATGGCGATGAAACCGGTGCGCTGTGAAGTATCGTTCATGGGTTTATTTTGCTGTAAGCGGCGGCAGCAGCGCTCTGTTCGGCCAGACGGCGGCTGCCGCCTTCGCCGCTGGTGACGATGTTCAGCTTCGGGATGTCGCAGGACACCACGAAAGTCTGCGCATGCGCCTCCCCCTTGATTTCGACCACAGCATATTTCGGCAGGGGCAGTTTGTGCCCCTGCAGGTGTTCCTGCAGCAGGGTCTTCGGATCCTTGCCCAGGCTGCGCAAATCGAGACTGCCGAGATAGGGCACATACAATCCGAGCACGACTTTTTGCGCGGCCGCAAAGTCCGCATCCAGCCATACCGCGCCGAACAGGGCTTCGAGCGCATCCGCCAGGATGGAGGGGCGCTGGCTGCCGCCGCCCTTCACTTCACCCTCGCCGAATTGCAGCTGCTCGCCCAGTTGCAGCTGTTGCGCCAGCGTCGCGAGCGTCTGCTGGTTGACCAGATTCGAGCGCAAGCGCGACAGGTCGCCCTCGGTGATGTCGGGGTAGCTGTCATACAGGAATCTTGCCATCACACAGTTGAGCAGGCTGTCGCCGAGGAATTCCAGGCGCTCGTTGTGCGCCGTGCTGTGGCTGCGGTGGGTCAGCGCGCGCTGCAATAATTGCGGCTGGCGGAAGCGGTAGCCGATGCGTCGGCTCAGTTCTGCATGCTTCATCTGCTATCAGGAACTGGATGGATTGAACGCCAGCACCAGACTCACGTTGCCCACCAGCGGGATTCTGACTTCGTAGCTCGCGCTCAATCTGAGCACGCCGCCTTCGCGCACGATCTCGATATCCTCGACTTTGAGATCCTCGATGTAGTTGATGTTGGCGCGCTTGCGATAGGACATCTCCACCGCGCTGACCGGGACATTCTGCATGGCAGGATCCGCCACGATCTCGCGGAAGATCTGGCTGATCTGTCCGCTGTGGATATAGGCCGGCACCATTTTGAGGCCAAGCATGGCCACGATGACGAGCACGAAAGCACCCGCGATGAAATTGCTGAAACCCAACCCTGTCTGCCGATTCTTCCAACCTTGCATGATCTTTCCTTTCTCCAGAAACGACTTCACTCGACCGACAAACCCACGCGCTTCAGTTCGCCGAAATTCATCCAGATCAGAAACGCCTTGCCCACGATCAGCTCGTCCGGCACGAATCCCCAGTAGCGGCTGTCGCGGCTGTTGTCGCGGTTGTCGCCCATCATGAAGTAATGGCCGTCCGGAACGGTGCAGCGCATTTCGCGCTCACTATAACGGCATTGCTCGTACTGCGGGAAGTGCTCGACCCCGTTCAGGTGGATCTGCACCCGCTCCGGATTGAGCAGCACGCTATGCTCGCGCCCGTCCAGTTTCTCCCGATATTGTTCGGTATGCACGAAACTGAGGCCGCTCTCGACATAATTGTAGTCGCCGTCGCGCTGCATCGGCTGCAGGCTGCCGTTCAGCCACAGCTGCTTGTCGCGATAAACGATCTCGTCGCCCGGCACGCCGACCACGCGCTTGATGTAATCCACCGCGGGATCGTTCGGATAATGGAACACCACGACATCGCCGCGCCGGGGCTGGTTGATCTCGATGAACTTCTTGTTGACGATCGGCAGGCGCAAGCCGTAGGTGTAGCGGTTAACCAGAATGAAGTCGCCCACGTGCAGGGTGGGAATCATCGAACCGGACGGGATCTTGAACGGTTCCACCACGAACGAGCGCAGCACGAACACGGCGAGGATCACCGGGAAGAAGCTGATCGAGTATTCGATCCACCAGGGCTGTTTGGCGTTCTGCGCCCGGCGCTGGCGCAACACATGGCGGTCCAGCAGCCAAATCGCGCCGGTGAGCAGGAGCAGGACGAACAGGATCAATGCAAAAGTCATGACTATCTCCGTGATTATTTATCGTCCACGCGCAGGATGGCGAGGAAGGCTTCCTGCGGAATCTCCACGCTGCCCACCTGTTTCATGCGCTTCTTGCCGGCTTTCTGTTTTTCCAGCAGCTTCTTCTTGCGCGTGATGTCGCCGCCGTAGCACTTGGCCAGCACGTTCTTGCGCAGCGCCTTCACATTCTCGCGCGCGATGATGTTGGCGCCGATGGCGGCCTGGATCGCCACGTCATACATCTGGCGCGGGATCAGTTCGCGCATCTTGGCTGCCACTTCCCGCCCGCGATGCTGGCTGTTGGAACGGTGCACGATGATGGACAGCGCATCCACCTTCTCGCCGTTGATCAGCATGTCCACCTTGACCACATCGGCCAGACGATATTCCTTGAACTCGTAATCCATGGAAGCATAGCCGCGCGACACCGATTTCAGCTTGTCGAAGAAATCCAGCACGATCTCGCCCATCGGCAGCTCGTACTTCAGCAGCACCTGCTTGCCGTGGTAGCTCATGTCGATCTGCATGCCGCGTTTCTGCGTGCACAGCGTGATGACCGCGCCGACATATTCCTGCGGCATGTACAGGTTCACATTGACGATGGGTTCGCGGATCTCCTCGACCTTGGACAGATCCGGCAGCTTGGATGGGTTGTCCACCAGGATCACGGACCCATCGCGCTGCACCACCTCGTAGATCACGGTGGGCGCGGTGGTGATGAGGTCCATGTCGAACTCGCGCTCCAGCCGTTCCTGCACGATCTCCATGTGCAGCAGGCCGAGGAAGCCGCAGCGGAAACCGAAACCGAGCGCCTGCGAAACTTCGGGCTCGTATTGCAGCGCGGCATCGTTCAGCTTCAGTTTCTCCAGCGAATCGCGCAGTGCCTCGTACTGGTTGGATTCCACCGGGAACAGGCCGGCAAACACCTGCGGCTGGATCTCCTTGAAGCCGGGCAAAGCGGCTGCGGCCGGTTTTGCAACGTGCGTGACGGTATCGCCCACCTTGGCATCCTTCAGCTCCTTGATACCGGCGATTACGAAACCCACCTGGCCGGCGGACAATGCGTTGCGGTCCTGCGATTTCGGTGTGAATACGCCGACATGCTCGGTCAGGTGCTGCGCCCCGGTCGCCATCAGCAGAATCTTGTCCTTGGGTTTGAGTGTGCCGTTGACGATGCGCACCAGCATCACCACGCCGACGTAGTTGTCGAACCACGAGTCGATGATGAGCGCCTGCAACGGCGCTGCCGCATCGCCCTTGGGCGCGGGCACTTTGACAATCAGCGCTTCCAGCACGTCTGCCACACCCATGCCGGTCTTGGCCGAACAGCGCACGGCATCCTGCGCCCCGATGCCGATCACGTCCTCGATCTCGGCGATGGCGTTGTCTGGATCGGCGGAAGGCAGGTCGATCTTGTTCAGCACCGGCACCACTTCCACGCCGAGATCGAGCGCGGTGTAACAGTTTGCCACGGTCTGCGCTTCCACCCCCTGCGAGGCATCCACCACCAGCAGCGCGCCTTCGCAGGCCGAAAGCGAACGTGATACTTCGTAGGAGAAGTCCACATGCCCCGGGGTGTCGATCAGGTTGAGGTTGTACACTTGGCCGTCGCGCGCCTTGTAGCTCAGCGCGGCGGTTTGCGCCTTGATGGTGATGCCGCGTTCGCGCTCGATGTCCATCGAATCCAGGACTTGCTCTTCCATCTCGCGCTCGGACAAGCCGCCGCACAAATGGATGATGCGGTCGGCCAGCGTCGATTTGCCGTGATCGATGTGGGCGATAATGGAAAAATTGCGGATATGTAGCATGAGTGTCAATTGGAAGCCGGCCCGAAACGGCGCTGGCGCGGGATGCCCTCTCCCGCAATCTGCCGGCGCGGCCGGTAACGTGTCGAAGCGGCGCATTCTAGCAGCCCGCCAGACATGATGCGACAGGCTGCTTGCAATTCTGGAGTGCCGCGCTTACTTGTCGTCGATACGGATCGGGACATACAGCGTCCCGTCGTTGCGCCGCACCAGCAAGGCAATATTTCGGCCCGATGCCACCTGCTTGAGAATCTCGCTGAACTGCTTGACGCTGAACACTTCCACGTTGCCGATCGCAAGGATGACGTCGCCCCGTTGCAGGTCGGCGCGCGCCGCCGCACCCTTGGCCTCCAGCACCAGCAAGCCGCCGGCCACTTCCAGTTCGGCTTTCTGCTCATCGGTCAGTTCGGACACTTTCAGGCCGAGGCGGGCGATGGTCTGCGATTGTCCATCCTCTCCCTGCTGATTCGCAGCGCTCTTATCCGCCGCATCCTGTATCTCGCCGATGACGACCGGGAGATTCAACGTGCTGCCCTTGCGCCACAGCAGCACATCCACCTTGCTCCCCGGCTTGGTAGCCGCCACGATGCGCGGCAAATCGGCGGAGCTGGCGATTGGTTTGCCGTCGAACTTGAGGATCACGTCGCTCGCGCGCACCCCGGCCTTGTCTGCCGGACCGCCCCGTTCAACCCCGGAGATCAGCGCACCCTCCGCCTTGGCCAGCCCGAAGGAATCGGCCAGTTCGCGCGTCATTTCCTGGATGCTGACGCCGATGCGGCCGCGCGTCACCTTGCCGGTGGCACGCAACTGCGCAACGACATCCATCGCGACATCGATCGGGATGGCGAACGACAACCCCATGTATCCGCCCGAGCGGCTGTAGATCTGCGAATTGATACCAACCACCTCGCCCTTCAGGTTGAACAACGGCCCCCCGGAGTTGCCGGGATTGATGGCGACATCGGTCTGGATAAAGGGGACGAAATTTTCCTGCGGCAACGAGCGCCCCTTGGCGCTGACGATGCCCGCTGTGACGCTGCTGTCGAAGCCGAAGGGAGAGCCGATCGCAACCACCCACTCGCCCACCTTGAGCTGGTCCGGTTTGCCGAGCACGACTTGCGGCAACCGGCTCGCCTCAATCTTGAGCAGGGCCACGTCGCTGCGTTTATCCACGCCGACCACAGTCGCCTTGAATTCGCGCTTGTCGGTCAGGCGCACCGTGATCTTGTCGGCCCTATCGACCACGTGCGCATTGGTCAGGATGTATCCATCGGCGCTGATAATGAAGCCCGATCCGAGCGAGCGGGATTCACGCTGCTGGGGAATTTGCGGGGCGAAGCGGCGAAAGAATTCGTTGAACGGATCGTTCTCCGGCAAATTCGGGAATCCCTGGAATGCGGGAGGCGCATCGACAGTCTGGCTGGTGCTGACATTGACCACGGCCGCGCCCTGTTTTTCCACCAGACCGGTGAAATCCGGCAACTCCGCCGCCCCCGCCGCAAAGGCACACAGCATACCGAACACAAACCATACAGATCGTTTGAACATTGTGACTCTCCTGATTTTCAATCCCGAATCCCGACTTTTGTTTCGACCACCGATTGCACGACGGCCCGATGATTCCCGTTCATGGTCATGACGCGACTTGCGGCAAAGCCCGCCAGCAATCCGCCCATCGCGCCCAGCACGGCATAACCATCGCGATCAGCACTGGCGCCGGCAAGAGCCACTCCCAGCATCGCCCCGGCCAGCAACAACAACAGGGGCAGGCCGTAGATCAGCATGGAACTGCGCAGCAGCACGCCTTCCGGCAAGACCACCCTGACCTCGTCGCCGACACGCGCACCGGCGGAATTCATCGCACTGAACTGGCGCGGCTTATTGCTGCAAAACATCTGCGCCAGCTTGCCGCTGCCGCAACCGCCGCCGCTGTTGCAATGCGTGCAGCCAAAATTGCCCAGCGGAGCAATCTCGGCCTGGTCGCCGCGCAACGCGATCACGATGGCGTGCATCTCATTCATGCGGCACTCCGGCATAACGCACGGATTCGGCCACCTGCAACACGGCGCGTGGCGGCAGTTCACCGACGACCGTGATGTAATTTCCGTCAATCAATTTGCGATACACGTGCACCGCGCCCTGACTGGAAAGACCAAGGTTCTGCCGCGCCGAGGCGTTCGCCTGTTCGATGAAGATCGACAGGGCCGCCAATCCGTCCGAATAAACGATCTGCATGACCGGGGTTGGGCAGTGCGCCAGAGTGCGCCGCATCTCAATGACTTTCCTGAAGCCCGGCGGTATAGCATCAACCTGCCACCCGCTGGCCACACTCGCCGCGTTCGATTCCGGCATCGGCGCAAGGTGCGCACGGGCCGCCAGTTCCTCGCTATCGCGCTCGCTGTCCGGAATCCATGTCCGGTCGATTTTCCCGCCGATTTGCAATTGCGAGAAAGCGTACTGTTCGATCACCCTTTCGTGTTCATCCAGCACGACGGCTTTCAGCAGCAGGCCGGACTCGCTGTGCGCCCACATCTTGCGCGCGTAGCGCAGCGTATCTTTGGGTTGCAGACGGATGGTGTGCGCGTGATAGTCCGCCACCCTGTCCTCTTCCCCCTGTGTGATGACGTAGTTTTCCTTCAGGGTCAGTATCTGTTCTGGCAACAGCGCCGGGAAGGCGCGCCGCGCATTCAGCTTGTCGAACCGGACTTTTTTGTCGCCCAGATACATCCACACCCGGTCGTTGTGGCGGACGATCTCGCGGCGCGAACCTTCCAGCCCCTGCAAGCGCTCATGTTCACCGTGCTCGTCGAGGACATGGGTGATGCGCGACATTTCCACCCTGCCGCCCGCCTGATAAATGAAGATGCCGCTGAAATTGGTCTGGTGCGCGGCGAATGCCATGGTGCGCAACCAGCCGGGGTCTTCCTGCAAGGAATCGGCCGCGGCGGATGCGAGACCAAGCCATAACAGCAGTCCGGTCAATGCGGCTTTGGCAGGCATGGAGTTCACTGTTGGGCGGCCACGGTGTGGATATAAGTGGCAGCCCCCTGCATATCCACACTGGGAGAAAATTCCTGATGCGCCATCAAATAATCATCATCGATCTGATAGGAGGCCGGGCGTATCGGGTTCTGCGGCTGGTTATTGGCCATCTGCACTGCCGGTTCAGTTCCGATCTGCATTGACAGCCAGGCCACCAGCGCCAGCGCCATGACCGAAGCAACCGCCGACAGGGCGAAATTGCGCACACGCTGCGGAGTGTGGCGGTGGGGGGACAAAACGGTCGGTTCGGCTTGCAAGCGCTGATGAAAAGTGGAGGAAAAACCGCAGCGGATATGTTCGGGCTGGCGCAGGACATCCCCGATCAGGTGATAAACCTCCCAATCGCGGTTTGATCCCGCCTGCCGCTTGAATCTGTCCAACAGCGCTTCCGCTTCATCCTCGAACAATTCACCATCCATCAATGCTGATATTTCCTGTTTCATGTTCACCACCTGTTGTGTTCACTCGTTCCCAGCAATGGCCGCAGATTCGTGGCGACCACCTCGCGCGCACGGAAGATGCGCGACCTGACCGTGCCGATCGGACAATTCATCACCGCAGCGATTTCCTCATAACTCAAGCCCTCGATCTCGCGCAGGGTCAGCGCGGTACGCAGGTCTTCCGGCAGTTGTTGCAATGAAGCGTTGACGACTTCCACCACCTGTTTGCTCATCATTTCATTTTCGGGGGTCGCGACCTCATGCAGCAGACTGGCATCCTCGAAATCTTCCGCGTCCTCCGCATCGAACGGGGTGCTGGTCGGCGCCCGCCGCCCCTGTGCCAGCAGATGGTTCTTGGCGGTATTGATCCCAATCCGATAGAGCCATGTATAGAAAGCACTATCGCCGCGAAAGGCGGGCAATGCCCGATACGCCTTGATGAACGCTTCCTGCGTCAGGTCTTCGGCTTCGGCCGCATTGCGCACAAAGCGGGAGATCAGCCGCCCGAGGCGACGCTGGTATTTTCCGACCAATAGCTCAAACGCATGCTTGTCGCCGCGTTGCGCACGTTCCACCAGCTGTTGATCGACTTCCCTGTCACCCATTCCGTTTCCCGGTTCATGATTAGCCGCCGCCATGCGCGGCGCATGAGTATAACCGGACGGGTGCCTATCGTCAGCCTTGCCCGTAACGCGCGGATGGACAGCCCACGGGAGAATTAGTTCATTTCTCCGTTTGTCTGGCAACATTTGCTATAGTCGAGGCATCGCCTCACGCGCTCTCCTCACATCGTGCTGCAATTTGACACACTCATCATCGGTAGCGGCCTCGCCGGCCTTTCCCTCGCCCTGAAAATCGCCGACCGGCAACAGGTCGCCATTGTCACCAAACGCGGCCTGCTCGACGGCGCCAGTGCCTGGGCGCAAGGCGGGATCGCCGCCGTGCAGACCCCGGAGGACAGCCTGGACGAGCATATCCGCGATACGCTCACCGCAGGCGCCGGTCTCTGCGACGAACAAACGACGCGCTTTGTCGTCACGCGGGGAGCCAATGCCGTCAACTGGCTGATCGACCAAGGCGTGCCGTTTTCCAGGGCGGAGGGCAGCAGCACCGACTTCCACCTCACGCGCGAGGGTGGGCACAGTCGGCGCCGCATCATTCATGCCGCAGACGCCACCGGCAAGGCCGTGCAGCAGACGCTGGGCGAACGAGTGGTGGCGCATCCGAACATCACGCTGCTCGAACAGCACATCGCGGTGGACCTGATCACCGCACGCAAACTAGGCCAGGATGGAAACCGTTGCTACGGCGCTTATGTTCTCGACAAGCAGCGCGACGAAGTATTGACCATCGCCGCCGCCAACACCGTGCTGGCAACGGGCGGCGCCGGCAAGGTCTATCTGTACACGACCAATCCGGATACAGCCACCGGCGACGGCATCGCCATGGGCTGGCGCGCCGGTTGCCGCGTCTCCAACATGGAATTCATGCAGTTCCACCCCACCTGCCTGTATCACCCGCATGCCAAGTCTTTCCTCATCAGCGAGGCAGTGCGCGGCGAAGGCGGCATCCTCAAGCTGCCGGACGGCACCCGCTTCATGCCGCAGCACGACCCGCGCGCCGAGCTAGCGCCGCGCGACGTGGTGGCGCGCGCCATCGACTATGAGATGAAGAAAGGCGGACTGGACTGCGTCTTCCTGGACATCTCGCACCAGCCAGAATCCTTCCTGAAGGAGCATTTCCCCACCATCCATGCGCGCTGCCTCGCGCTCGGCATCGATATCGCCCGGCAGCCGATCCCGGTTGTTCCGGCAATGCACTTCACCTGCGGCGGGGTAATGACCGACCTTGCGGCACGCACCGACATCGATCGTCTGTATGCGATCGGCGAAACAGCCTGCACCGGTTTGCACGGCGCCAACCGTCTCGCCAGCAATTCGCTGCTGGAATGCCTGGTGTTCGCCGACGCGGCCGCGACCGACATTCTGACGCGCACGCCCCATGCAGGCGCGCCACTGCCGGACTGGGACGAAAGCCGCGTCGCTGATGCCGATGAACTGGTGGTCGTTTCGCACAACTGGGACGAGTTGCGCCGCTTCATGTGGGACTATGTCGGCATCGTGCGCACGACAAAACGCCTGCAGCGCGCCCAGCATCGCATCCGGCTCCTGCACGAGGAGATCAACGAGTATTACCGCAATTTCCACGTGACCGCAGACCTGCTGGAGCTGCGCAATCTGGTACAGACAGCCGATCTGATCGTGCAAAGCGCCCTGTCACGCCATGAAAGCCGCGGCCTGCACTTCAGCAAGGATTACCCGCAGACACTGCCCGTCGCCGTCCCGACCATACTCGTCCCGCCCGCCGGCAAATAAGCGCAGCGCAAATCCGCCCTGCGCAGCACCCATCACGGGCGCTCGTTTTGCGGGTGGTCCTGCGAGAGCGGGTCCGAGATTCCCCAGCGCAGACGCGCACGCAGTCGGCGGAATTCAGCCGCATTCATGCTGTCCGGGAGGATCAGAAGATTACGCCGCTGCCCGCTGTCGATGACAATGTTGAGCATGATCAAGGCAGGCGAAATGAAACTGCCCGCACCGATCACGCCCGCAACGGATAACCCCGAGCGCAAAACAAGGGTAATGCGCCGCGCCGGCGCAAGCTCGAAAGCTCGGCAGGAAGTTGGGAGCCGCAACCAGCCATCGCGCATCAGCACATAACCGGCGGCGGCAGTGACCGACACCATGCCCGCCAGTTTCCACACAATCCAAAGAGGCAAGGTACAGATCACGCACACGAGCAGGGACACGGACAAAACAAGGAAAACCGCCAGGATGGCTGTTGGACGGATCGAATAACCATGCACCCGCCCGCCGGCACTCATCACGCCATCAGGAGAAGAGGGCTGCCAGCAATCCGACCAGCACGATGAGGATGATCGCCAGCAGAAGATAGCCGCCACCCGCGCTGGCGTCATTGCGTTTATTTGGATGGCGCGCATTTCCGGGGGCGGCACGATTGATCTCGCCGAGGTCGGGACGCGCGATGCGCAGCGTCCTGGACAACTCTTCCACATCCTCCCTGCTCGCGGTCAGCGCCGCCAGGCGCATGGTCGCAGCGGTTGAGTCGAAGGAGTTGGACAGCCCCAGCACAACCTCGGAATTGGCTTCCTCCGTGCCTGCAGCGGCGCGCGTCGCCGACTTCTTCTGCACGCCGGATTGAATCCTGGCAACGGCCGATGCATCGCGCGGAAATGCATCGCGGCATGCTTTCAGATCGTCCGCCAACTCCCCTGCATTCTGGTAGCGCGAATCCAGATCCTTGGCCAGCGCCTTGGCCAGAATGTAATCCAGCATTTCCGGCACTTCCGGATTCACGCTGCTGGGCGAAACCGGGATGGAGTTGAGCGTCTGGTACATGATGGCGTTGACGTTCTCGCCAATGAACGGCACCTGCCCGGTCAGCATCTCGTACAGCATTACGCCCAGGGAGAATATGTCAGAACGTCGGTCTGTCATCTTCCCCATCACTTGTTCGGGCGACATGTACTTGGGCGAACCGAGCACCATACCCGTCTGCGTCCGCACCGCCGCCGATGCCATCCGCGCAATTCCAAAGTCGGTAATCTTGACATGGCCATCGCGCACGATCATGACATTGGAGGGCTTGACATCGCGATGCACGATGTCGTGTTCATGCGCATAGGCCAGACCCTGGGCCACCTGCGCGACGATATCGATCACCTCGCCCACCGGCAACAGCGGTGTCTCGTTGAGGATATCGCGCAGTTCTCGTCCCTGCAGATATTCCATCGCGATATAGGCGATGTCCTCGCTGCGACCGACGTCGAAGATGGTGACTATGTTCGGGTGACTGAGCCGGCCCGCCGCCCTGGCTTCCTGGTAGAAGCGGGCTTCATATTCATCCCGCTCCTCCATCGCCAGGCTTAAATTGATCGTCTTGATCGCCACTTCGCGGTCGATGAGCGGATCCCTGGCCTTGTAGACGACGCCCATCGCCCCCTGGCCCAGCTCGCCGATAATTTCGTAACGCCCAAGTTGGCTGATCATGATGATGTCAATAAATATCCGCCGTTACTTCGCTGCGGAATTTTTAATCCCCCGGAAAACTGGCCCCCACAAGGGGTGGCCGGATTCGGCCTCGGTCAATTCAAAGTACGGGTTGATTTCCAGCACCTGCTGGAAATGTTCGCGACACAACTTCTGATTCTCGGAAATGCACTGGATGAATGCCATATATTTATGCGCCATCATGGTTTCATAGCGGGTGGCGTATTGGTTCTCCAAGACTCCGTCCAGCGCGATCTGCGCATTGAGGTAATTCCCCGCCTCATATTCCGCAACTCCTTTTGCCAGAAATCGCTTGGCCACACTGTCTCCGAACAAACGGATACCCCCGCTCCCGTCTTCGCAGGTACCGACAGTGCCGCAGCCAACCAGCATGAGCGAAACCAAGCCCGCCGCAATCCAACGCAACATCCTCTACTCTCCTGTTTGGCCGCTTACTTGAAGCTGTGCCTGATTTTTATTTGTGCGCCGGCCTTGACATGGATCACCTGTTTATAGGCCGGGAAAGTCGTATTTCTGATTTCCAGTGTGTGCTTGCCGGGAACCACCTGCAATTCGAGCAGCGGCGGCGTAACGCCCTGCTTCTTGCCGTCCAGATACACCTCACCCCACGGCAGGATGGACAGACTGACGACCGCCGGCCCCCCGGTCGTCTCTTCCAGGGTGCGGATACGCGCATGCTGTGTGATCCCTTGCACTGTTTTCTCTTCTTTGCGCGCCTCTTCTGCGGCTGGCTGCTCCCGAGCCGCTTGGGGCTGCTGGGGTTTCTGCTCGACCACAACAGCAGAAGCAATGTTCGCAACTTTCCCTGAATCCAATGTAACCTCATCCGGTTGCTGCGTGAGCTGGTACAGGCCCAGTCCAGCCCCCAGGATCAAGGCAGCGGCAGCAGCGATGAGCGAGGCACGCTGCGGCAGGGTCGCCTTTGCGAATCGCGCCATGGCATACCGTTCCATGTTGGCCACCTGATGGGTAAATGCGTACCAGGTACGTTTGGCCTGCACCAGAACCCGATGGGCACCGGATGAATGCTCGATCTCATTCTTCAGCACCACGCTCCGGTGGGTGGAAGTGAGATCTCCCGGATAACCGATGGCATACACCTCGTGCTCGCGCACATGCTTGTCGGTGCGCGCGCCCTGGTAATGGAACATGCCCGCGTATTCGTGCGAGAGCCGGGATACGGCATCAAAATACGAACGCGAGACCAGAATCTGTCCGGGATCGGCAAAGCCCATCACGCGCTGCGCCACATTGATCCCGTCGCCGACGATGTTGGGCTGACCGTTGATATCCTTGACCAGCCGCACCGGACCGAGGTTGACGCCCATGCGCACAAGCAATGGCGGATCCATGCGCACCCCCTCGCCCAGCAGGCTGCTGCGCATGCTCAATGCGGCCTGCAGGGCATCCTCGATGTCCCCCAGGAAACTGATGGCCGCGCCATCGCCAGTGTCCAGAATGATGCGGTCTGCCACCGGCACATCGCGAATCGCGATGGCAAGAAAGGCATTGAAGCGCTCCTTCAGGGAAATCTGGCCCGCCACGGATTTTTTCGAATATTCGACAATATCCAGAAAAAATACCGCACAGACGATGGTTTTGTTGCCTCTTTGTTCCATGTGCCCGATCTATTTTGTGCTTCAAGTTTAGGGGCGATAGCTGCGTCCCTGTTAAAGACTGGGAGATTCTAGCCATACTGGCCGCCTACCGCCAGTTCATTTTTTGCTTCTGGGCGGCACCCGTTTCAGCTTGTTCCTGGCATGGTCGTTCTTGTTAACTTGCGGCGCCTGACCTGCGGGCAAGCCGGCCCACTCCATGACCGTCCTGACCTCGTTCTCGCCCATCTCGACCATCATGCCCCGCTTGATGCGCGGTGGCAGATTGATGACACCAAAACGCACCCGCATCAGACGGCTCACCGGCAACTGCAAAGCCTCGAAGGTGCGGCGCACCTCGCGATTGCGCCCTTCCCGGATAACCAGCCGATACCAGTGATTGAAACCCTCGCCGCCTTCATCGCTCAACTGGTCGAATTTGACCAGCCCATCTTCCAGTTCGAGGCCGGGCCCGGTCATCTGCTTCATCTGATCTGCAGTTAATTCCCCCTGCAACCTGACGGCATATTCCCGCTCCACTTCAAAGCGGGGATGCATCAGGTGATTGGCCAGTTCGCCGGAAGTGGTAAAGACTAGCAAGCCGCTGGTATTGAAATCCAGCCGCCCGATGGCAATCCATTTTTGTCCGCGCAACTTTGGCAGATTCTCGAACACGCTGGCGCGGCCGCTGGGATCGTCCCGGCTAACTATTTCGCCCTCTTGCTTGTGATACAGCAGGATGCGCGGCAGCTTCAGCTCGCCCAGCGCCGACAGGGTCACGTTGCGTCCGTCCACCTGGACCTTGTCGTCCCCGCAGACGCGCAGGCCCAGGGTCGCGATTGAGCCATTCACAGTCACCCGCCCGTCGGCTATCCACGTTTCCATCTCGCGGCGCGAGCCAAAACCGGCCTGCGCCAGCACCTTCTGTAGCCTTTCGCCTGCATGATCAGTATCAGAATCCAGCATCATTCGCCCACCGTTCGCCTTTCCAGCACAGCCTGCGCCAGTGTTCCGCTATCCACATGTTCCAATTCGCCGCCCACCGGCAGGCCGCGCGCGATGCGCGAAACCCTGATTCCGTTCGCGCGCAACAGGGTCGCCAGATAATGCGCGGTCGCTTCCCCCTCAACCGTGAAATTGGTCGCCAGAATGACCTCGCTCTGCAGCTCCAGGGCACGAATGACCAGACGCTGCAGCGGGAGTTCCCGCGCCCCCACCCCATCCAGCGGCGACAATTTTCCCATCAACACAAAATACATACCGCGAAAACACTGTGCCTGTTCCATCATCAGCAGGTCCGCCGGCATCTCGACCACACACAGCAGGCTGCCATCCCGTTGCGCGGAAGCGCACAGGGAACAAACCTCATCCTCGGAAAAATTGTTGCACTTGGCACAGTGCCTGACTCGCTCCACCGCATGGTCCAGAGCCCGCGCCAGATGCTGTGCCCCCTCGCGATCGCGTTGCAGTAAATGATACGCCATGCGCTGCGCAGACTTGGGGCCGACTCCGGGCAAGCCGCGCAACGCGTCGATCAGTTCGTCCAGGCTGGAAGGTGTGACCATTCAGAAAGGCAGACTCATGCCCGGCGGCAAATGGGCGGTGAAGCCGCTCATCCGCTGCCGGGTGGTTTCGGCGACCTGCTTGTTCGCATCGTTGAAAGCCGCGACGATCAGGTCCTCCAGCATTTCCCTGTCGTCCAGCACGGACGGATCCAGATTCACGCGGCGCAATTCGTGCGCACAAGTCATGCTGACCCTGACCATGCCGCCCCCGGCCTGTCCCTCAACCTCGACGCCGGCCAGTTCATCCTGCGCCTTCTTCATGTTTGTCTGCATCTGCTGCGCCTGCTTCATCAGGCCAGCCAGGCCACCCTTCATCATCTTCACTTCCTCCACTCAAAATAAATCTTTCGCAGCGCGATCTGCCGCACCTTCTCGCCCACCAGGAAAGGAATTGGGAATAACGAGGATGGAGAACCTGCTCCATCTTCATTCGCTAAACGGGTCTGATCGACCCTTCAAGCAACTGTGCCCCCAGTTGCGCTTGCACCTCGCGCACAAATGCATCCTCCCGGATGGCTGTTTCCGCTTCGTGCTGGCGCGTCTGCTTCTCGTGCTGTTCGACCGCCGCAGGGGTATCGACATCCGCTGCCGCCGCCAGTTCCACCACCAGACGGATCGGCTTGGCAAAATAGGCGCTCAACGCGGCCTGCAATTTGTCATGCGCGCTCTTGCTGTTTTGCAGATGTTTGTGCTGCTGGGACAGGTTCAGCACCATTGACCCATCGGCATAGCTCGAAAGGACACTGTTCTTCGCCAGTTGCAGCGCCATGCCCTGCACGTTCAAGTGCGCCAGCAAGGCATTCCAGTCAAGTCCCTCATCGGGCCTGGCTGCGGTTGGCGCGGAAGCTTCACGCGCCGGATGGGATTGCGGGTTATCCGGAGTTGTAGCCGGTACCGGCCTGGCCTGCGCCTTCTGCTGCCTCGCTGCGGGTGCGGCAGCCTGTGTGGTAAAAGCGAGCATGCGCAACAACGTCATAGTGAATCCGGCATATTCATCGGGCGCAAGTTCGATCTCGTTGCGGCCGTGAATGGCGATCTGATAGTAGAGCTGTATCTCTTCCGGCGCGAACTTCTGCGCCAGCTCCAGCAAGCGCGCACGCTCCGGCTCGTCGTCCGGGATCGCCTGCGGCACCGTCTGTGCCAGCGCGATGCGGTGCAGCAATGTCGCCAGATCCTGCAACGCCGGCTCAAACGCGATGCTGCGCAATGCCATGTCGTCGGCGATACGCAGCAGGCTGGCGCCATCGGCCGCATGCAACAATTGCAGCAGATCGAACAGATAACCCTGGTCGATCGCTCCCAGCATAGTGCGCACCAGCGCCTCATCCACCTTGCCGGAGGAATAGGCGATCGCCTGATCCATCAGGCTCAATGCATCGCGCATGCTGCCCTGTGCAGCGCGCGCCACCAGATTCAAAGCACCCATCTCGAACGGAATCTTTTCCTGCCCGAGTACATATTGCAGATGGGAAATGATCAGCGGCGGTGGTAATTGCTTGAGGTTGAACTGCAGACAGCGCGACAGCACCGTGACCGGGATCTTCTGCGGATCGGTGGTCGCAAGGATGAACTTCACGTGATCCGGCGGTTCCTCGAAGGTCTTCAGCATCGAATTGAATGCCGCCTTGGAAAGCATGTGAACTTCGTCGATGACGAACACTTTGAAG
>JAVHSB010000106.1:0-4007 GCA_036171955.1 Sideroxydans sp. | reverse complement strand
CGTGACACTGCGCCTGCCGGGTCAGCACCGCGATGGTCTCGTCGTTGAGGACATAACCGCTGTCGTCGATCAGTCCATCCTGCCCGTGGCTGGTGTAGGGATCGAGAGCAACATCGGTCATCACGCCGAGTTGCGGAAATTCTTTTTTCAATGCCGCCACCACGCGCGGCACGAGACCGTTCGGGTTATAGGCTTCCTCCGCACCCAGACTTTTCAGCGGCGCTTCGATCACCGGAAAGAGCGCCATCACCGGAATGCCCAACTTCACGCATTGCTCGGCATCCTTGAGTAGCAGATCCAGGGTCTTGCGTTGCACACCCGGCATGGACTTTACGTTTTCGGCTTTGTTGCTGCCTTCAAGTACGAAAACCGGGTAGATGAAATCGGCGGGAGTGAGTATGTGCTCTCGCATCAAGTCGCGTGAAAACGAGTCATGGCGCATACGGCGCATCCGTGAGTGAGGATATTTTCCAAGTATCTGCATGGTTATTCCCAATAATTTACTAGAGTAATGGAACTATTCTCGCACACCCCAGTCTGAATCTGCGAGTGGCGAAAGCCTCTTCCCGTTTCTCCTCCCTGAGCGGGTGTCTTTACCTTGTAAAGACCCTTTGCCCCTGATCCTATCCCCTTTGGTTCAGGGGCATTTTTTTGCCTGTCATGGTGTCAGCCAGCCGGCAATCACAGCTTCAGCCTCGTCCACACCGACTTTTTTCAAGCTGGAAAAAAGCTGCACCGAACATTGTGAAAAACGGGGTTTCAGTGACGACTCGCGCCCCTCAGCGGGCGAGATGTCGGAACTAAAATGTTCCGCCAGAAAATCACGAACCTCGCGCAAAGTCCGGGTTGACTGCTGACGGCTCAATTTGTCGGACTTGGTCAGCAAAATATGTATCGGTTTCCCGGTCGGCGCGAACCAGTCGAGCATGCCCTGGTCGCGTTCGGTCAACGGATGGCGCGCGTCCATGATAATCACCAGTCCCACCAGTTCCGCGCGCGTTTGCAGGTACTGACTTAACAGGTGTTCCCAGTGAGCCTGCACTTCGGGCGGTACCTTGGCATAGCCATAGCCGGGCAAATCCACCAGGAAACGGTTTTCACCCAGATCGAAATAATTGAGGTGCTGGGTACGCCCGGGTGTTTTGCTGGTGAACGCAAGCCGAACCTGGTTGGCCAGCGTGTTGATCGCGCTCGATTTGCCCGCATTCGAGCGGCCGACAAACGCGACTTCGCTGCCCCCATGCAACGGCAGATCCTGAATGTGATTGACCGTGGTGAAAAAGGCCGCTTTGGAAAACAGCCCCATCACTGCCAGGCCGCGAATATCTTGTCAGCCGCCGCAATCGTGACGTCGATATCCGCTTCAGTGTGGGCTGCAGAAACAAAACCAGCCTCGAATGCCGACGGCGCAAGATAATGCCCCGCATCCAGCATGGCATGGAAAAACCGGTTGAAAGCCTCTTTGTCGCAAGCCATCACTTCGGCATAACTGCCCGGCGGCGTCGCGCTGAAATACAGCCCGAACATGCCGCCTACCGACTGGGCGCAGAAGGCAACCCGATGTCTGCGCGCGCTTGCGGTCAGACCGGCGGTGAGGCGCTGTGCCAGGCCCGAAAGCCGTTCATAGAAACCAGGCTCCTGCACCAGGCGCAAGGTAGCCAATCCCGCTGCAACCGCCACCGGATTGCCGGATAGCGTTCCAGCCTGATAGACCCCGCCCAGCGGGGCCAGACATTGCATGATATCGCGGCGCCCGCCGAAGGCCGCCGCGGGCAGGCCGCCTCCCATGACCTTGCCCAGCGTGACCAGGTCCGGTTTGATCCCGTAATATCCTTGTGCACCCTGCAAACTGACGCGGAAACCGGTCATCACTTCGTCGAGGATCAGCACCGCACCATACTGGGTGCAGAGCCTGCGCATCGCCTCGAGAAACTCTCGCCTCGGCGTGACCAGATTCATGTTGCCCGCCACGACCTCGACGATCACGGCGGCGATCTCCTTGCCCATGTCGGCAAAACATTTCTCCAGCCCGGCCGCATCGTTGTAGTCCAGCACCGTGGTCAGCGCGGCAATCTCGGCCGGCACGCCCGATGAGCTGGGTTGGCCGAAGGTCAGTGCGCCGGAACCGGCCTTCACCAACAGCCCGTCCGAGTGGCCGTGGTAGCAGCCTTCGAATTTGACGATGCGCGAGCGCCCGGTAAAGCCGCGTGCCAGACGGATCGCACTCATTGTGGCTTCGGTGCCGGAACTCACCAGGCGCACCATTTCCACACTCGGCAGGAGTTTGCACAGCAGGTTCGCCAGATCCAGTTCCCCCGCCGTCGGCGCGCCAAAGCCCAGTCCCTGGGCGGCAGCTTCCTGCACCGCCTTGACCACTTCCGGATGACAGTGTCCGACGATCATCGGACCCCACGAACCGACATAATCGGTGTATTTCCTGCCATCCGCATCCCACACGTATGCCCCTTGCCCACGCTGGAAGAACAGTGGCGTGCCACCCACCGAGCGAAATGCGCGAACCGGAGAATTGACGCCGCCGGGAATGACTTGTTGTGATGCGTTGAAGAGTTCTTCGTTGTGAGAAGTCATGAGGATGCCTTGCTGAATAATGTTGAAAAATCCCGTGCCGCCTGTTCGATGTCCGGCGCGCCCCACAGCGCGGAAATGACCGCCAGTGCATCCGCGCCCGCCTCAATCAGCCCCGCGCCATTGTGTGGAGTGATCCCGCCAATGGCGACTAGCGGAACGGCCAATCTGTCGCGCACCGTGCGCAATATCGAAACCTCCGCACGAACGGCGCCGGGCTTGACGGCAGATGCAAAAAAGGCGCCAAACGCCACGTAGTCCGCTCCCTGGCGCACAGCTTCATCCGCCAAGGGTGCGCGATTATAGCAAGACACGCCGATGATCCCGGCTTTCCCCAGCAAGGAACGCGCTGCCTGTACGCTGCCGTCCGCAGCCCCCAGATGCACGCCGTCCGCATTGACTTTTGCCGCCAGGCTCGCATCGTCATTCACGATGAAGGTGCGATGGTAATTGCGTGTCAGTTCGCGCAGCGCCAACGCCTGCTGCAATTGCTGCGCCGCACCGAGTGATTTGTTGCGGTATTGCAGGATTTGCGCGCCGCCCTGCATCGCCAGTGTGGATTTGCGGATCAACTCCGGCGTATCCGCCTCGTCCGGCGTAATCGCGTACAAGCCGTGAAGGGCTCTCACGGCCTATCCCTCCTCAACGCTTGCCCGCCAGCGGGAGCGGAGGCCATCAAGGAAAACGATATTGAATCTCTGCCTTCAATGTCGCGTTTCTTCACTGCTCTCTTCGTCGTCAGCTCGTCCCCAGAACAGGCGGTCCGGAATATGCTGGCCCATGCCGGGGCGGAAGCCGTATTTCAGCGCTTCCCACGTATATTCCTGGGCCTCGCGCACCGCCTCCTCCATCGATAATCCGTTGGCGAGCAGCGCGGCGATGGCGGACGACAAGGTGCAGCCGGAACCGTGATAGATGCCGGGCAGGCGCGGCCAGGTATCGCTGCGCAATAGCCCAGCTTCGCCGTAAAGCGTATTGATGACCTTGGGGGTTTGCTCATGCGTGCCGGTGATGAGCACATATTCGCAACCGAGCTGCAGGATGCGTTTCGCACACTCGCCCAGACCCGGATCGTCCGCCTCGTTGCTGTCATCGACAATCAGGCGCCGCGCCTCCATGCTGTTTGGCGTGAGCAGCGTCGTCTGCGGCAGCAACAGTTCGCGCAGGGCATCCAGCATGTCCTCATTCGCCAGTTCATCGCCGCGGCCGGACGCCAGAACCGGATCGAACACCAGGGGCACGTCGGGATAGTCGGAAATTACTTCTGCTATGCCGGCGATGTTCTCCACGCTGCCCAGCATACCGATCTTGAAGGCGGCCACGGGCATATCCTCAAGCACTGTGCGCGCCTGGTCAACGACCCAGTCCGCATCGACAGGCTGCACGTCTTCCACTCCGCTGCTGTCCTGCACCGTGATTGC
>JAVHSB010000105.1:0-4031 GCA_036171955.1 Sideroxydans sp. | reverse complement strand
AAACCCCGACCCACAATGCAGGCAAACTGGTTGTATAAGTTCCAGACAGCTTGCAACACTAGCGAATTGGCCGCTGTGGGAGCAACGCGCTCAATCGTCGGCCAGATCCTGATCCGGAAACAGCACGTCGGTGAAACCGAAATTACGCAGGTCGCGAACGCGCATGGGATACAGGATGCCGTCGAGGTGGTCGCATTCGTGCTGCATCACGCGCGCATGGAAGCCGCTCACGCGGCGGTCGATGAGCGCGCCAAAAGCATCGCGCCCCTGATAACGCAAATGCGCATGGCGCGGCACCAGACCGCGCATGCCCGGCACGCTGAGGCAACCTTCCCAACCTTCTTCCATCTCGTCTGTCAGCGGTGTCAGAACGGGGTTGATGAGTACGGTCTGTGGCACGACTTCAGCATCGGGATAACGTTCGTTCTTGTCCACGCCGAAGATCACCACGCGCAAGGACACGCCGATCTGCGGCGCGGCCAGGCCGGCGCCGCTGAATGCGCGCATGGTGTCATGCATATCCTGCAACAAGGCTTGCAGGGCCGCGCTGCCGAAATCGCTCACCGGCTCCGCGCGCTGCAACAGGCGCGGGTCGCCCATACGCAGGACATCCCTAACGCTCATGGCTCAGGCCGCCCGAAATAATGGATCGTCTGTGCCCTGATCGTTCCCCCACCCCAACCCTCCCCCGGAGGGAGAGGGGGCGAACGAATCGCTGCGCGAAATTCAAGTTAATCGCCATCGCTTTCGACCATGGATTCGAGGATCCTGCGCACGCGCGCCATAGCGGCCTGCGCCACCGGACCGATCTGGTCCAGTTCGATGGCACTGGCGCTGGCACCCATTCCGGCGGCCGGGTTGACCACGACCGCGATTGAGGCGTACTCCAGACCCAGTTCGCGTGCCAGTGCGGCTTCCGGCATGCCGGTCATGCCGATCATGTCGACCCCGTCGCGCCGGTAGCGCCCGACCTCGGCCGCGGTATCCAGACGCGGCCCCTGGGTGGCGGCATACACGCCCCCATCCACGCAGGTTTCGCCCGCCTGCTGCGCCGCGTGCAACAGTTCCTGCCGCACGCGCTCGCTGTAGGGCAGAGTGAAGTCGATGTGGGTGACCGGTTGCTCGGTGCCGTCGAAAAAGGTGAACGCGCGGCCATGCGTGTAATCGATGATCTGGTGCGGGATCACCAGTGTGCCCGGCACCAGATCGGCGCGGATGCCGCCGACAGCGGACACCGCGATCACCCGCTGCGCGCCCTGGTCGCGCAGCGCCCACAGGTTGGCGCGATAGTTCACCAGATGCGGCGGGATGGTGTGGCCGTAACCGTGGCGCGCAATGAACAGGACCTCATGCCGCTTGAGGGTGCCGAAAGTCATCGGGCCGGACGGTTCGCCATAAGGCGTGCGCATCACTTGGCGATGAGTGATGGTGAGATTGGCCAGTTGCGTGAGTCCGGTGCCGCCGATGATCGCGATCATAATTACTCCAAATCAAAATACACCACAGAGACAATGAGAACTTCAAAATCAAACGGGATACACGCATCATCTTGCATTCTTGCCACGGCAAGCAAGACTGAAATCTGATCTTTTGCGGTTTTCTCTGTGCCTCTGTGGTGAAGGCTCTTACGCTTCTTTCACTGCATAGATCGCGGGCAGGTTGCGCCATGCGCCGTGGATGTCCATGCCATAGCCGAATACGAAGCGGTTCGGCAGTTTCATCCCGACGTAATCGGCCTTGACGGGCTTGGTCCTGCCGATCTCCTTGTCGGCAAATACCGCGCTGTAGAAAGCGGTCGCGCCCAGCTCAAGCACGCGCTGCCGGATCGCATGCAGGGTCTCGCCCTCATCCAGTATGTCGTCCAGCACCAGCACCACGCGCCCGCGCACATTTTCGCGCGGGGCGACCTTCCATTGCAATTCGCCGCCCTGCTGCAGGTTGCCATAACGCGAGACATGCAGGTAATCAAAATCCAGCGGAAAGTCGAGCAGCGGCAACAGCTGCCCGCTGAATACCACGGCGCCGCCCATCACCGATAGCACCAGCGGGTGACGATCAGCCAGGGTCGCGTTGATGCGCGCAGCCACCTGGTGCAGAGCGGCCTGCACCGCGTCCGCATCATGCAACAGTTCGGCGCTGGCGAGGATTTCGCGTGCCTCCCGGTCGTTCATCATTGCGTCATGCCTCCGCTCCGCCGTTCTGCAACAGCGCCAGCAACTGCTGTTCGTCCCAGACCGGCACATCCAGTTCACGCGCACGGTCGAGTTTGCTGCCCGCTTCCGCTCCGGCCACCACGCAATCGGTCTTCTTCGACACGCTGCCCGCCACTTTCGCCCCCAGCGCTTCCAGTTTCGCCTTTGCTTCTTCGCGCGAGAGGCTGGACAGCGTTCCGGTCAGCACAAAGGTTTTACCGCTGAGCGGCAGCACCCGCCCGGAGGTTCCCTCGTGTTCTTCCCAGTGCACGCCGAGCGCGCGCAATTGCTGCACGACCTCGCGGTTGTGCGCCTCGGCAAAGAAATCCACGATGCTCTGGGCAACCACCGGCCCGACATCGGGCACCCGCAGCAACTGTTCGACCGCTGCCTGCATGATGCTGTCCAGCTTGCCAAAATGGCGCGCCAGGTCCTTCGCCGTGCTCTCTCCGACATGGCGGATGCCGAGCGCGAACAGGAAACGGGCAAGCGTGGTGTGCTTGCTGTGCTCCAGCGCGGCGACCAGATTCTGCGCGCTCTTGTCGGCCATGCGCTCCAGTTGCGCCACGGTCGCCACATCGAGCCGGTACAGGTCCGGCAGGGAATGGATGATGTGCTCGTCCACCAACTGGTCCACCAGCTTGTCGCCCAGCCCCTCGATGTCCATCATGCGGCGGCTGGCGAAATGCAGGATCGCCTGCTTGCGCTGCGCGGGGCAGAACAGGCCGCCGCTGCAGCGCGCATCGGCCTCGCCCTCCTCCCGCACCACGTGGCTGCCGCACACCGGGCAGGTCGCCGGCATCACAAATGGCTTGGCATCAGCCGGACGGCGTTCGAGCACGACCCCGACCACTTCCGGGATCACATCGCCCGCGCGGCGCACGATCACGGTATCGCCGATGTGCACGTCCTTGCGCCGGATCTCGTCCTCGTTGTGCAGCGTCGCATTGCTGACCGTGGTACCGCCGACGAACACCGGCTCCAGTTTGGCCACCGGCGTGAGCTTGCCGGTGCGCCCGACCTGCACCTCGATGTCGCGCAGGATGGTGAGTTGTTCTTCTGCCGGGAATTTATGCGCCACCGCCCAGCGCGGTTCGCGCGAAACAAAACCGAGTTGCTGCTGCAGGTCGATGCGGTTGACTTTGTACACCACGCCGTCGATGTCGAAAGGCAGCGCATCGCGCTTGGCCGCGATGCGACCATGGAAATCAGCCAGCGCCTGCGCCCCTTTCACCACCGCGCGCTCGCCGCACACCGGCAAGCCAAACGCCTGCAGCGCATCGAGGATGGCGCTGTGCGTGGCAGGCAATTTCCATCCCCGCACTTCGCCCAGCCCGTAGGCGAAGAACGACAGCGGGCGCTGCGCGGCCAGCTTCGGATCGAGCTGGCGGATGCTGCCGGCGGCGGCGTTGCGCGGATTGACCAGCGTGGGCAGCCCGAGCGAACGCTGCTTGTCGTTGTAGCCGTTGAAATCCGGACGCGCCATGTACACCTCGCCGCGCACTTCCAGCACTTGCGGAATCGGCATCAAGGCACCTGCTGCTGCACCTTGCACTGCATCGGCCGCGCCGGCCTTTCCTGCAAAGTTCAGGTGCAAGGGAATTGATTTTATGGTGCGCACGTTCTGCGTGACGTCCTCGCCGCTCTCGCCGTCGCCGCGCGTGGCGGCCTGCACCAGCACACCGTGTTCGTAACGCAGGTTGATGGCGAGGCCGTCGAACTTGAGTTCGCAGTTGTATTCGATCCCGTCCGTGCTGCCGATGGCGTTCTTCACGCGCGCATCAAAATTGAAGGCGCCGCTCGCATCGGTATCGGTCTCGGTCCGGATCGACAGCATGG